>NZ_JBARYM010000237.1:0-9298 GCF_049647865.1 Tunicatimonas sp.
GTATTAGTATATTCGCGACTCTAATTGTTATCCTCGGAGCTTTGCTCTTTTTGGAAGGCTATTTAACGTGAACTATGGATTAGACCTCAGCGATGAAAAATCACAAGCACTTGATCTTTAGGTGCTTGCCCTTAAGCCGGGTAGGCTTCTATTTTTCCACCGATGAAAAGTAGACAAAAATCTAGAACAATTCGAAACTCGCTACGCTCAAACAGCAAATTCTTCTTTTTCTGGAAGAAGAGAAAGTGTTTTAATCCATAGTTCACGCTATTTATGGATGTGTCGGAAATGCCAAAATTGGTTGAAGATTGATTCTTGAGCGAGGAAACGGAGGAAGCATGTAACCTCGTCAGGTAGAAATATAGGAATTAAGCCAGTCTTACAACTTAGCCGGAAGTTTCAATGAATAGAAAAATTGTATGTCAGAGAAGTTGAAAGAGCTGACTAAAATTATATCTCAACGTAGAATGGAAGGACATGACCGTCAACATATCTACAATTAACTGCTTTTATAACTAAAAATTTTAATGCGACAGCTAAGCAGAAATATGGTAGACATTGTCAACAAAACTAAACAGTTTGGCTTGCACTTTTCTATTTGTCAGGAAGCAAAGGAGTTTGTTAGCTATAGAGAACATGGAGTGGCTTTTGAGTTTATTGTAAATCACCTATATGAACAGAATAGTGCAATTGATAAACCATTTTATGAATTGATAAAAGTTACCGGGAATAGAATGAAACTTGCAGAAGACAAATGGAACTTTCTGGAGGAATTAATTCGGTAGTTATTCATAACTTTCTAGCGACAAATTAGCATCAGTAGACATGGGGTAAGGAGCGTCTTCGAGCTTAGTACCGTGAGATTCATTAGGGATATCGCTCGTTGGTAGCTCTAAAGTTACGCATTTTAACATGGTTTGATGAGCAAGGTAGTTTTTGGTGTATTTTTGCCCATTTAAAATGGCTTTTGAATATAGGGAGTATTTATCTGACTGCCTTCAGTTGAAACTACCCAACTATTGCCATCTAACTGTTTCTCGAGTAGGGGGCTGCCGAGCATGTGATGTTTGTTGCTAGGAAAAACTGGGTTATATGCCCACTGCGGAAAATACATACTAAGCGGAGGTCTGACCGTTGTCTTCATCATCGCAATAGCCATTAGCTTGAGAGTTATAGCTTATCCGTAATTATACGAACATGCTGCTGGATTCTCCAAGGCTGCCCGGCGTAATTGAAGGCTTGCTTTTATTCTTTGTTCCCGTAGCACCGAGCAGTAGACGACCTAGTAACTCGATTTAGATTCCGGGCTTACAATTAATAGCTACGTGAAAGTAGATGATACGCTTAAAGGTTGGGTGTGCGGGGCAGTATAATCTTCAAGCCTTGCTTACCGTCTTCATCCACCATCTTTAGCCTTCCTTGATGTAACTCACAGACCTCTTTGGCAATAACCAGCTCAAGCATTCCTCGTACCTTTCTACCTTTTACATCTAATATCCCTAAGCGGGATGAGCGATCAAGTACTCGTTCTACAGCTTCTTCTGGCAACACAACGTCCGTAGAAGTGATACAAATTGTAATCTGATCGGAATTGTGCGGGGGTGGAGTAGCTATGGAAATCTCACTATCAGAATCAATATGCTTAATAAGATAAATCAGTGACTCTTCTATAGCCTTGGCAAAATTAGCTGGTTGAATTTGAACAGTTATATTTTCATCGATACCCGAATGGGTTATCTTAATTTTTTTTGCATTAGGTTTTAAATAGAATTTGCGTAGTCGCTCTTCAACAAAAGGCTTTAGCTGAGTCTCTTTCAACGTAAACTGATCTTTGCTTGATTGGAGATGAAGCAGGTTGACTAATCCATGGGCTAATGTTAAAATTTCGCCCCCAAAATTATAAATGGTATCGTACAGATGTCGGTGCTGATCCAGACCCGCGTCGGCTGCTTTTGACTTCAGCAGTTCGGATAGTCCCATAATGTTGGTAACTGGAGAAGTAAGCTCATGAGCCAACATAAAAGTAACCGTATCTAAGCTTTCAACTTGCTCCTGTAACAATTGGTTGTTTTCTTTTGAGCGTGATTCATCGCTAATATGACCAGCAATAAACTTAATTTCTTCTCCCTGCTCAATCACCGGAAAAGTATTGATTTTCAACCAAGTAATATTTGGCAAACCATCACCGGCGCGTACTTCAATCTCATCGTTGTAGTCATTTGCTTGAGAAAGATTCGCAAAGAACTGGTCGTAATCCTGTTGGCTTCCGGGGTGTATGTACTGCCGAAGGTCCTCGCGCGACTCATTGGGGGAGTGATAGTCGTTAGACTTCTCATCGTAGAACTGCTCGCTAATAAAGATGGTTTCTTGCTGGTCGCGACTCCAAAGGAAAAAAAATACCGGAACAGTGTTGACAATCTTCTCGTACAGATTCTCCATAAATAGTGACAAATAAAATCAAGCAATATAGTTTATCCTGCTTAGGCTATATACTACATTGGTGGATATCTATTATACATCCGACTCGCTAGTATTTGGAATGTGCAGTGTAAAAGTAGTGCCTCGGTTAGTATCGCTATTTACCTCTACGCTACCTTTGTGCATCTCTACGATGCCTTTTACTAAGGTGAGACCGAGTCCCCAACCTTGAGCGTTTATATCTTCAGTGCGGTAGTAGAGGTCAAATAACTTATCCAACTCTTCGTCTGGGATTGGATTTCCTACGTTGTGAACTTGAATAATAGTTTTTTGTTCGGTCTGTTTAAACGATAAAGTGACTATTCCTTCTTGAGAGCCATATTTGGTAGCGTTAGAAATCAGATTATTTACCGCCCGGCTGAGCGTAGGAGCATCCCAATAGCCTACTATTTGGTCTTGGGTGCTTTCAATCTTAATTAGGTCGCGTACTGCTGGTTTTAACCCTTCAAGGGAATTCCTTACTTCCTCCAGTAGATCGCTTTCAACCTTTTGAAGCGGTATTGGATTGCCAGATTGGATGAGGTTTACATCCATGAGGGTGTTAATTAAGTTGTTCCCTTGTTCGGCACTTATTTTTATTCCCTGTAAAGCCTTTGAAATAAACGAATCCGCTGGTGATGCTAGTCTTCTTTCTAGCAGCTCCACCAATTGCCTGGCATTACCCAAGGGGGTGCGAATGTCGTGCGAGAGGGTAGCAATAAATTGATCACGCAAATCATCTCGCGCTTCCAATTCGTTGATCAGTTCTTCTGCTTTTTCAATAGCTTGCTGGTTTTTTTCAGTATGAATACGAGAAAATACGCCGGATGCTTGCTCTACCGCCTGATCGATGGCATACATAATGCCATCTCGCTCCCGAGTTTCTATCTGCCCATCTTCTTCATCAGTAACTGCAAAAATAGTTTCCTTCAGCAAACGATATTCTCGGATAATCTGGTCGACGGTATATTCGGTATAATTAGCTCGTTCTTGACCGTGCCGATCACTTTCGTAAACAACATCACGACTATCATTAGAGGCTAAGGCTTCAGCCAGCGCATCCAGCAAGTCAGGAACACTATTTCTAATAATAGGAATCTTTCTATTGCGAGCATCGGGAATTTCGTCTAATACTCGAGCAATCCATCGGTCGAGTATCTCCTGCTTTCTTGCCCGAATAATTGCAGCAGCGCTATTCGTACTCATACTATAGGTAGTGAATGGTTAGTAGTTTGGTTTTTGTACGTTTTATAACGCTAATTGTTTGAAAGGCAGTACTTAATCCTAATACAGGTCTACTTAAGCATCCTCTTTTACTGAGAATTTATAAGCGGTAGTAGTGCGGTAGGTTTCACCAGGGCGAAGCACTACAGAAGGAAAATCAGGCTGATTGGGCGAGTCGGGAAAGTGTTCAGTTTCTAAGCAGAGCGCAGAACGTTTCTTGTAGCTAATACCCTCTTTTCCGACGGCGGTACCATCCAGAAAATTGCCAGAGTAAAACTGTATACCGGGTTCGGTAGTGAATACCTCCAAAAAGCGTTTCGATGTAGGCTCAAATACGGTGGCGGCCCGTGTGAGTTCGTCTTCCGCTCCGTTGAGCACCCAGCAGTGGTCGTACCCCAACCCATTCTTTATTTGCGAATGATCGGCATCAATGCGGTTACCAATCACGGTAGATTCAGTAAAATCGAAGGGTGAACCGTTTACCGGAGCTAACTCACCGGTTGGAATCAGTTCTTCCGTAACCGGTACGTAGCGGTCGGCATCAATCATGAGCCGATGATCGAGAATAGTGGTAGAGGGATCACCGGATAAATTAAAGTAAGAGTGGTTGGTAAGGTTAATGATGGTAGGTTCGTCAGTAGTGGCTTCGTAATCAATGCGTAGGGTATTGTCGGCTTGCAAGGTGTAGGTTACTTGGGTTTCTAAGTTGCCAGGGTAACCTTCTTCCCCATCGGGGCTAGTGTAGCGCAGAACCAGTTGCGGACCATCGGAGGAAGTGGCGGTATCCGCTTGCCACACTACTTTGTCAAAACCTTTTATGCCCCCGTGTAAATGATTAGCTCCGTTATTAGTTGCTAGGGAGTAGGTTTCACCATCTAGCGTAAATTCGCCCTTAGCAATACGATTGCCGTAGCGACCTACTAAGGCACCAAAATACGACGGCTTACTTCGGTAACCCTCCATATTATCGTAGCCTAGCACTACGTCGCCTAAATTGCCATCGGCATCAGGCACTCGCCAAGCGGTAATAACCCCGCCGTAATTAGTAATGCCTATCTCAGTATCTCCGTTAGTCAACGTATAAAGGTCAACCGCGATGCTATCGGTTGTAGTGCCGAACGGCTTTTGCGAAATGGAAGAGGTGGGCATAGGTTTAGGTGTTTCCGTTTGTTCCGAGGAGTTGTTTTGGCAAGATAGTATTCCAGCAAGAAGTATGATGATTAGCTTTTTCATAGTGGTAGTTGTATAGAGCTAAAGTACGTTATAAGTATCCGCAATACAACTATCAGCAGAAAAGCAATTGCAGAGGATTAAGTTGCTCAACTATTTTTCTATATTGACGGTTTTATCTGATCGAGCCTATAAGTTAAGGCTGTTACTTTTTCAATCTTCATATGAACAAACGTATTGCTATCGTAGGTGCATCCGGCGTGCTAGGGCAGGAGTTGCTCTCTCTATCATCTCAATTTAGTTACGCTATTCGAAGTATCATTCGGAACGAGGATAAGAAGCATTTGGTAGAGCCTCTCTCCCAAGATGTATGGATTGGCGATGCGAACCATCCAGAAGAACTAACAGGCTGCTTTGAGGGTATTGATACCGTAATTTCTACGGTAGGTAAAAGTATCAGTCTCTTTGTGCGCGAGCCACAAACCTTCGCTGAGATAGACTATCAGGCTAATCTTAACTTGCTGCAAGAGGCGCAACGGGCGGGAGTAAAGCACTTTATGTACGTATCAATTTTTGCCAGCGAGACTTCACCAAAATTGCGGCAGGGGTGGATGCAGGAGAAATTTAGTCAAGAACTGATTCGTTCGGGATTACCGTACACCATTATCAAGCCGGTGGGGCTATTCTCCGGCCTAAATGACCTGGTAACGATGGGCAAATCGGGGTTGCTGCTAACCCCCGGCGATGGTTCGCCCAAAACCAACCCAATCCACCAGCGGGATTTAGCTCAGTTTTGCTGGGAACATCTATCGGATGCTAACACGGTACTGGAAGTGGGTGGGCCAGAGATTCATTCCCGGCAAGAAGTAGCCGAACTAGTTTGCCAGATGACGAAATGCCGCTTCAACCTAAACGTGCCGCTCTTTGTGGTAAAGCCCGGGTTGAAGGTGGTACGTTTGCTCGATAAAAACATCCACGATAAACTATCTTTCTTCACCTATATCACTACCCACGATATGGTGGCTCCCGTCTACGGTCAGCGAAAGTACGAAACGTACCTACGGGAGGAAGAAAATCTTACTTGATTAGATAATGCTTAGTAACTGAAATATTGTTAGGCGTATGCATAGAGTTTTGCAGTTTAGCCTTTGAGTAGTTAGTTTTAAACATCTCGTAGTTGGATTCGTGGGAAAACGTACTGAGATCATGTCCAGATTATTTTTTCTGCTCTTTATCCTTTTACTTTCTCAGTATTTAGCCTTCGGACAAGACCATCAATTTATTGTTACCGATGTCCGGCTCTCCGGATTAGAAAAAAGTAACGAAGGATATCTGCGCAACTTTATCAAAACCACGGTGGGACAAACCTACCGTGCGCAGCAAGTAGAAGAAGATCGTCAGCAGCTAATCCGGGTTCCGGGCGTAGGCAACGTAACTATAATAGTTGATACCGTGGCCGATAAGCGAGTGAGTGTTGATTTTGCTATTGAAGAACAGCGTACGCTTTTGCCCATTGTTGGCATGGGGGGCGTTACGGGCAATTTTTGGTTTCAGCTAGGGATGGCAGAATACAACTTCTTAGGTAAAGGCCAAACTCTGTTGGGTTACTTTCTGAGTAATAACGGAATTCCGAACGGACAAATATTCTTTCGCAACGAGCGTATTCGGGGCCAGCCCTGGGGCTACGCCATTGATATTCGGCGCATTGGTACCCCGGAACCGCTATTCTTTCCGGAAGCTACGGTGAACTATCGGTATACCAACACCAGTAGCGGTATCACCGGTATTCGCTACTTTGGGTTTGACCGAAAAGTAGCGTTAGGGGCTAATTTTTTTGTGGAAGAATACGAAAAGGATGAGGCGATGCGCTTTCCTCCCCTGCCCGGACCAGATCAACTAAGCCAACAGAAACTGCTTACCAGGCTAAGCTTTGAAACCAATCACTTGGAGTACGATTACTTCTACCGGAACGGTTCGTTTTGGCGAGCGATAGGGCAGTCGGTGTATACCCTCGATGACCAATCTCACTTCTTTAGCCTCATTCTGGAGCGTATTCAGTACTGGCGACCCTACCGCACGGCTAATATCGCGGTTCGTTTGAAAACCGGTTTAGCCACCAACAACGATTCTCCTTTCGCCCCTTTTGTGCTAGATAGTCAAGTCAATATCCGAGGATCGGGTAACCGGGTAGATCGCGGAACCGCGCAGGTAGTAATTAATGCTGAGTTTAGGCAAACGGTGTTTCAAGTTTCTCACTTTGCGGGGCAAGTGGTTGGGTTTGCCGATACCGGAACCTGGCGAAAACCCGGCGGCGAACTGGAGGATTTAGTCACTCAAAAACACCTCCGGCAGTTTGTCGGATTAGGAGTGCGCCTGATCAATCAGCGAGTGTTTGGGGCGGTTCTTCGGTTCGACTACGGCGTTGATATATTCAATCCGGGTGAGCGGGGAGCAGTTATCGGGGTGGGGCAGTATTTTTAGTTAGAATCAGCCCCCCGATGGCACTGGTTGAGGCGTTCGGGTAGGCCCAATCACTCGTAGTTTACCATCTGGTTCTACTACCAAACGATCAATGTTCAGCACTCGCCGAGGCGAGGGGTTATCCGGGTCAGCGTGACTGTGGTACACAATGAACAGTTCGTTGCCGTCGGGTGAGCGGATGATGCTGTTATGACCGGGACCAGAAACACCCGCCGAAGGCTTCTGCGCCAAAATAGGATTGTTCTCGCTCTTCGTCCACGGACCTAGCGGATGACTGGCCGTAGCGTAACCCACTCCGTAGCGAGGGTCCGCGTAGTGATTAGCGGAGTAGGTCATATACAGCGTGCTGTCCAGCCTAAACACTGTCATTCCCTCTACCGATATAGCTCGTCCGTCCGCTGGAGTTTCCCAGGGCTGGGTGGGAATAACGCAAACAGTAGGTTCATCGCTGATAATCCGACTAAGATCGTCCGATAGCTCGCAACCTAAAATAGTACCTTTAAAGTATCCTTTGTTTTTCCAGGGTTCACCAACTACTCCCACCATTTCGTAGTAGAGATAAGGTTGGTTTTGGTGAATGTATACATGGCCATCAATGCAGGAGTAGCCCGCATCAAACAACGGAACGCGCCAGTCTTCAAAGGGCCCTTCGGGAGAATCACTCACTGCCATGCAGATTCGTAGTCCATCGGGGTCATTGCCTTTCGCACTGAAAATAAGATAGAATTTATCCTGATAGTGAACCACCTCCGGTGCCCAAAAGCTTTTCGTGGCCCAAGAATCTTCCGGACGCTGATACACGTAGCCCATCGGTTCCCAATCTATCAGATTGGTTGACTTCCAGGCCTTGAACCCGTCAGCCGCACTAGTTCCGTACAGGTAGTAGGTTTGCTGGTGCTGAAGCACAAATGGGTCGGCCACAAAAACCGAGTCACTCACCGGATTGATGTAGTGCGACGGTGTTTGTGCTGGCAGCAGAGTTGGTAGTAAGCTGAGCCAGGTAATCAGTAGGTGAACAATGTTTATATTCTTAAAGTAGGTCATTACAGCAAATGGAAAGGCAAAAGATAGTCAAAAATTAATCAATGAAAATCGATAAGTTTAGCTGAACCGGTTTACAACTATAGCGCACGTTTCGGTGTCTTACCTGTAAATCGAAACGCTATGAAAAAACTATGGTTTATTGCAGCAATATTAATTATTGGTTGTTCGGACGATGAAGATGCATTTGATCAATTGGTGCTGATTGAGGCGCGAAGTTTTACGGTAGAAGCTCCCCCAGACTGGGAAATAATTGAGGATCAGGGATACGATACCTACGTTGGGCGGATAGTGGGCCGAAAACATACTATCGCTTTTGCTCAAGGCTTTTTTGCCTTTAGCAATCTAGATAACATTGTAGAAGATGAGGAAAGCATCTTATTGCAGAGGTTAGAAATTAACGATGTTCCGGCCGTTTTGCACAAGGAAAAAAGTCCCGACCCTACCCATGATGTTCTATTAAGTGTGTATTTGGAAACCGAGGAGGGCCAGAAGAACCACCTGTACATTTTTGACCCTCATAATGAACCATTGATTATCCAGATTTTCTTATCTCACAAGTTCAGATAAGGTCGCTACGCTACTTGTAATCTCAGTTATTGAACATCGAGTTAGCGATGATAGAACCATCTAATAGAAACAGGTTTGCCGCTAAATCTGAGCAGTCAATAACTCTTTCTCACAATTCAAGACTATCTTTACAGAAGATAATGAGTTACTTGAACGGTTAGCTCAATGATCTCCGAAAAGGAAGTGCTCGAGATTTATGCTATTCTGATAGAACGCTTTGGTGGCTGAAAAAGAACGTAAAGCAACAACTTTAGCAATTTAAGCGGCGACCGAAACAGTCAATTCTTCCAATAATCAAATACCGCCTTCGCAATATTAGCAATCACCTGGTCCCGTTCTTTATCCGAAGCGTAGG
>NZ_JBARYM010000238.1:0-2580 GCF_049647865.1 Tunicatimonas sp.
CTAGTGTTACTTCAACTTAATTTTGACGATTATATTCAGGTAGTTAATTTTGCAGAAAAAGGATTATGCCTGCAAAAATATATCGAGTGCACCTGAGCGAAGAAGAAAGGGTTCAACTTCAAGGTTTGATAGGTAAACGTAGTGAGAAGTCTATACAGGTAAAGCGAGCATTTATACTTCTAGCCGCTGATGAGCATGGGGACAAACAGTGGAAAGATGAGCAGATTAGCCAAGCCTACGGAGTAGGTAAACGTACAGTAGAGCGCTTACGTCAGCGGTTTGTAGAAGAGGGGATACAGGTTGCTTTGCAGGGCAAAGCGCGTGAAGTAGTCCGAGAAAAGATCTTTGACGGGGCGGTAGAAGCCAAATTGATTGCATTACGCTGTAGTGATCCCCCTTCCGGATACGCTCGTTGGACATTGCACCTGTTGGCAAATAAAATGATAGAGTTGGACTATGTAGAAAACATAAGCCACGAAAGTGTGCGTCAGTTACTTAAAAAAACGGCCTCAAACCCTGGCGGGTAAAATCATGGGTCATTCCAGAGGCAAGCCCGGAGTTTGTATGCCAGATGGAACGGGTCTTATCAGTATATCAGCGGGCTTATGACCCGAGCCATCCTGTGGTTTGCCTGGATGAATCACCTAAACAGCTAATTAAAGAGGTTCGCCATCCCTTCGTTGACAGCGATGGGGTACAACATGTAGATTATGAATATAGCAGAGAGGGGGTTACAGACTTGTATATGATAGTTGAGCCTTTAGGAGGACGGCGGGAAGTGAGAGTAGAAGACAATCATAACCGCTTTACTTATGCCCGGATAGTCAGTCATATCGCCGAGCATATGTATCCTGAAGCTGAAATGATTACGCTGATAGAGGACAATCTAAGCGCCCACAAATTATCGGCTTTATATGAAATATTTACCCCGCAAAGAGCTCAGTCTATCATAGAGAGGTTGGAAGTGGTGCGCACACCTACTCATGGTTCCTGCGGTTCCCCGCCGGGACTCAATATTGCTGAATGTGAACTGAGTGTATTAACCAGACAGGGCGTCAGTAAGAGAGTCGCTGATAAGCAAAAGCTTACAGGACAGGTACAGGCGTGGTATAAGATAAGAAATACAAAGCAAACCCAGGTCAACTGGCAGTTCACTACTAAAGATGCCAGAATAAAGCTTAAGCATCTTTATCCGTCATTCTAAACCTGAAGTAACACTAGGCTTAGTTTACAAATGGTTCCTCGCCAGACAAACGCATTTTGTATGGATGAGAGTGTTTTTACTTTTATTAATCAGCGCGAGCTTAGTCTTACCACTAATTCCGTCTCCCACTATTCGGCTCAATCAATTGATAACTACAGAAGCAATAGAATTTTCAACTCCGAGTTCAGCCTTTACATTAGAGTGGTTAATATCACCATCAGGCTTTAATAGTCACACTGCTGCGGCAGAAGCAGGAGCATTGATTAGCTTGTCTTTTATACTTTTAACAGTTTATGCACTGGGGGTCATGTACAGATCGCTAGTTTTTGGGATCAACCTCAGTAAAATTCGCAAGTTAATTCTATGTTCTAATAAACGAAGAGAAGAAAGTTACTGGCTTATTGATTTGTCTCACAACAAGTCTACTTTTTCCTTTCTAAACTACATATTTATCAGCTCCCAGGCGCTTACCTCTAAAGAATATCAGCAAGTATTACAGCACGAATTGTTGCATGTAAGGCAACGACATACTATGGATCTGCTGTTACTCGAGTTAACTCATAGTTTGCTGTGGTTTCATCCCCTGATTCCTTACCTCAAGAAGCAGTTACGACAAGTACATGAGTATCTTGCTGATCAGGCGGTCGTAAGAGAGTCAGAGGAACAGAAAGGTTATGCACAACTCTTACTCAAACTAGCATCTGAAAATCACTCTCTAACTCTAGCTACTAGCTTCTCTAGTAAGCAAGTTGGGCAACGCATTGCTATGCTGACGAAACCACGGTCCCATCCCAATCGCCGATGGATATTTAGTCTGATAGTTCCATTGTGCGCTAGTATATTTCTGCTAAGTGCCTGTTTAGAAGATCCATCTACCAGTGAAGATGCCACTTCATCTGGTCAATTTGTTCGTAAAGTAAATGGTAGTCAGATAATTGGAAAAGTTCATTGGGAAGGAAATACAATTTACAGTGATGAGTTCTTATCAGAAAAACTTGGTTTACAATCGGGTGATGTTTACGATTCGGTTGCGATAAATCAGCAATTATCGTATAACCCGGAAGGGGACGATGTTTCTTCTTTTTATATGGATCAGGGGTATCTATTTTTTAGAGTAGATGTGCAGAAAACAGAAGCAGAAAGCGGTAAGGTTAACTTAACGTTTAGTATCTACGAAGGTGAGCCAATTGTGGTTAATGAGATTCGTATTCAGGGCAATGAGGATATATCCAAAGAGGCGATTTTGAAGAAAATTTCTATCGAGCCAGGTGAACCCTTCAATCGATCCAAGCTCGTTGAATCCCAAAGAGCTGTTGCTTATATGGGCTATTTTGATCCAGGGCAGGTTACAATCAACCCAATACCCAATCCTGAAA
>NZ_JBARYM010000239.1:0-2025 GCF_049647865.1 Tunicatimonas sp.
AGTTAATATGGTACCCGACCTTTCGCCCAACCAGCTTGCTCTAATCATTGACTGTGGTACCGACGATTTCTTCTTTAGAATCAATCAGCAACTGCATCAGGCATTATTGAACTCACAAATTCCCCACGACTACATTGTACGCCCCGGAGCCCATAACTGGCCCTATTGGTCAAATGCAGTGGCGTATCAACTACTTTTTTTTGCTAACTTCTTTGAAGAAAACGGTTCAGCCGAAAAGCAAGCGTCAACCAATAACTAGAAGTATGGAAAATAAAAAAATACTCACAATTATTGGAATGGGCGATAAGAACGGTTTAGCATTGGCTCGGAAGTTTGGTAAAAACAACTTCGTAGTCGCTATGCTAGCGCGCAGTGAAGACAAGTTAGAAAGTTTTCAAAAGCAGCTCAATAGCGAAGGAATAGAGGGTTATTACTTTCTGACTGATGCCGCCAATGCCGATTCCATCCGGTCAGGGTTGCGCTACGTGCGAGGTTCTCTGGGAGATACCGACGTGCTTATTTATAACGCGGCAGCTATTGGATCAACGCACTTATCGGAAATACAGGTTGATAAATTAGTTGACGACTTTCGGGTGAATGTAGTGGGGGCTATCGTAGCTGCTCAGGAGGTACTCCCGGCGATGCAAGATAACAAGGCCGGAAAAATATTCTTTACCGGGGGCGGCTTATCACTGAACCCTAACTTTCAGTATGGTTCACTGGGTATTGGCAAAGCCGGATTACGTAACGCCGCTTACTGCCTTCATCAGGAGGCGCGAGCCAAAGGTGTACATGTTGCTACAGTAACCATCCGAGGATTCATTCAGGAAGAGGACGAAAAATATAATCCGGCGGCTATTGCCGAGCAATTCTGGCAACTTTATGAGCAGCGCGAAGATTTCAGTATAGAAATAGAATACTAATGGCTGACCCAATTATAGATTCCTGGAAATCCAACGCGCCTGCCTGGATTGCTACCGTAGAAGGTGAAGAGTTAGAAAGTCGGAAGCTGGTAACCAATCAGGCTATCGTAGATGTCGTCTTAAAGTATCAACCTAAGAAAGTGCTGGATGTAGGTTGTGGGGAAGGCTGGCTATGCCGAGCTTTGCAGCAACATGGTATTGAAACATTAGGGGTAGATGCAGTAGCCGATTTTATCGCGCACGCTCGCCAACAAGGTGCAGGCTTATTCGAGCAAGCAACGTATCAGGAGCTTATTCAACATAAGCCTCTAACTTCAATACCGTTTGATGCGGTAGTGATCAACTTCGCTCTATTAGAACAGGAAATAACTAAAGCCTTGCTACCGGCTCTGCGGAATTATCTGTATTCATCCGGCTATCTATTTATTCAGACCTTGCATCCGCATAGTTTCAATAATCATGTGCCCTATCAAAGTGGTTGGCACGATGAAGATTGGAGTCTGATGAAGCAGCAGTTTACCAAGCCTTATCGGTGGTACTATCGCACGCTAGAAGATTGGATAACACTGTTTTTACAATCAGATTATCGGCTGGTAGAATTACGAGAACCAATACATCCGGTAACCCAACGTCCGGCTTCTATCATTTTTGGACTACAGTACAGTGGATAGCCTCTCTCAAAATCATAATAACTCTCAAACTACTGTTAGGATTTTCACGCTCACAGTCTAATTTTGCATTATCCTTAGTAATAGCAATTGACTTTTATGGATAAAGTACGAGCGTTTCTGCGCCAGCTTCTTTCTACTGTTCAACAACAGTGGTTTCAGCTTACATTCCGTCAGCAAATATGGGCATTAGCAGCAGGAGTGGGAACAGTCTTGTTGCTAGTAGGGGCAATCATCTTTTTGTCTTCTGATGAATTTCTGGATGCCGACTCAACTGATCCTGCATTTCAAGCATACATTGCGTCTTATAGCTCGGGGGTACTTTCTACCGAATCGCCCATTCGCATTCAACTTACGGCTCCTGCTGCCGATAGTGCTCAGGTTGGTCAACTGGTACGTCACCGACTATTTCGATTTGACCCCGAGATTAAAGG
>NZ_JBARYM010000240.1:0-2754 GCF_049647865.1 Tunicatimonas sp.
AAATTGTTCCTCTTGGAATAGATTTCTTCGGGTCTTGCAAATCGCCGGACATCGATACCCCTGCCTCAAAACCTGTTACGGCGGGAAAGAAGATGCCAAACAATAGCATAAAGGATACTCCCTCTGTTGAGGTGACTTTAGGGATAACCGGAGTGAACTCGTGCGTACCAAATAGTATCGATAGCAAAGATAAAATGATAGCCGCCATAATAACGAACTGCATCCGAAGAGCCAGCGAAGTGCTGATGATCGTAATGGTGGTAACCGCTATTAGTGCAATGGTTCCGGCAACACGAATACTGTGGGTATCGGCGGACCAACCAAAATACTGAAGAAAGCTTTCGGAAAACCCAATAATGTAGAGACTCACGCTGAACGACAGACCGACGAATAGTGCTAAGCCTAGCGTACCGCCAATAGATAGCCCCAAGCTTCGGGAGATCATGTAGTAGGTACCCCCGGCTTTCACCTTTTTATCGGTCGCTATTGACGACACACTTAGGCCGGTGGTAATGGAAATGATGTGGGCCGTAAGAATAATTCCTAACGCTGTCCAAAGTCCCGCCTGCCCAACAATTGTGGGAAGCCGCAAGTACATAATAACGCCGAGAATAGTAAGAATAGAAGGAGTAAATACTCCGGCAAACGTCCCAAATTTTTTAGTTCTCGCCATAGAAGCATTTTGAAAGTATTTCCAAAAGTTGGAAAGCTAACAAATAGTAATTTTACAGTGGGAGGTAATTTATGGAAATATTTATCAACTATGGGGTAAAAATGAAAAGAGGGTAACTATAAAGTTTATTCCTATGAATTTATTTGTAAGCTTTGTCTGACTAACTTCGATTGTTTTGCAAAAAAACCCAGAAAACTTTGGAAGTTTCTGAACAACCTAATCCTGCAATAGGAATTTGATTGGCAGCTACAATTAGTATAACTGAGGAAAGGATATGCCTGTTCTAAGTAGAAACCATTTTATAAAATGAAAATCGCGGTATTATCTCCGGTAGCCTGGCGCACTCCTCCCCGACACTATGGCCCCTGGGAGCAAATGGCCTCTAACCTGACGGAAGGACTGGTAAAAGCTGGTCAGAAGGTAACTCTTTTTGCCACCGCCGATTCACTCACTTCGGCCAAACTGGAAGCGGTAGTTCCTACCGGTTACGAAGAAGACCGCACCCAGGATGCCAAGGTAGTAGAATGCCAGCACATTAGCCATTTGATGGAGAAAGCTCATCAGTTTAATGTGATTCACAATCACTTCGACTTTTTACCGCTTACCTACTCGCGGCTAATTCCTACACCTATGCTCACCACGGTTCATGGATTCTCCTCTCCCCGCATCATTCCGGTTTACCAAAAATACAATGCTACCTCGCATTACGTTTCCATCAGCAACAGTAACCGCAGCCCGGAACTGGAGTACCTGGCCACGGTATACAACGGCATTCGGGCCGATGATTTTACGTACACCAAACAACCAGAGGATTACTTACTGTTCTTCGGACGAATTCATCCTGATAAAGGTACGGCAGAAGCTATTCAAATTGCCCGGCAAAGTAACCGGAAGCTGCTCATCGCTGGTATCATCCAAGATCAAACTTATTTTGATGAAGCTGTAAAGCCTTTTTTAGACGAACAGATTGTGTTTCTAGGATCGGCTGGACCAGCGAGACGGAATGAGTTGCTAGGAAAAGCCTGGGCACTGCTGCACCCGATCAGTTTCGAAGAGCCCTTCGGTTTAAGTGTAGCCGAAGCCCAACTTTGTGGCACGCCCGTTATTGCCTTCAACCGAGGAGCAATGCCAGAGCTAATTCAACACGAACGGACTGGCTACGTGGTGAGCACTGTTGGCGAAGCAGTTGAGGCGGTACGCCAGATTGACCGGATTAACCGCGCTCATTGTCGGCAGTGGGTGCTTACGCATTTTACCCAGGAGAAAATGGTAGCCGATTATCTAAATCTCTATCAGCATATTCTGGATCTACGATGATCTTCACTTACGGAGATGATTGCCTGAGTACTCCGAAGGTATTCACCGTAAGTTTGACACTGCCAAAAACTACCCGAGTATATTGTTCATCAGTCTTGCTTCCCTTCTTTTTCTCTCGTCAGCTGGGTGCATAGCTATTACATAGAAAAACTACTATTACAGTAGTACTTTTTCTTTCTCGGCCCATTCCAAACCACCTGTCAATGAGATACTAGCAAACTCCAGGTGGATTACTTTTCTGACCGCGCTTAAAGCTACCCAACTAGAGTCGTACCGACATCCAGCAAATGCGGCTTTGCAGGTTTTTTTACGAAATTTGATGGAGAAAAGTGAGCAGACTTTTGGTAGCTACGCCCTGACGCAGGTTAAGAAGGCCCGAGGACTGAATAAGAAAATTCTTAATCATGGTGGCCCTGGTTTGTGATTTCGCTTCAACGCAAGCAACATCCATCTGGTATTTACTAATCGCGGTGAATATTTAAGAAGTTAGAGGCGCATGCAACTCTCGCGTAGCTAAGATTTATTGATATATCACTAAATGCGAGTTGTACAGCAACGCTACAATAAGAATGCTCTGGTGAACTAACGGATGAAAAAGGATACCGTCGTATAAGGGCTGATTACAAGCTATGAACGCAACTAAATGGCAATATTACTTACGAAATAATACTAAGAATTACAATCCCAATGAAAGAGAGCAGAAGCGTAAAAGTACTAGACATGGTGGTACGCAATTGAGGCGATTTACCAATGTGCTGTTTCAA
>NZ_JBARYM010000241.1:0-7220 GCF_049647865.1 Tunicatimonas sp.
GATCTGTACAACATTCTAAGTGAGTAGAGAATACTTTTTATAAAATCAGTTCTACTGATCTAACCGCTTTTCTATTGCATCTAAACGCTTACTAATCTTCTTCATATCCAAGGTATACCTCAATAAGAGTGTCTAAGTCATCGCTCACCTACTGAACGGGTTTCATCCAGTTTTACCACATGATCTCTGAGGCAGCTCATTTGAGCTTTCATTGGATTGACTGATTTTCTTAAATTATTTAGTTCTTCCGTAGTTAAATAATACTAATCCAACTTCAGCACCGCCATAAAGGCTTCTTGGGGAATTTCTACGTTGCCGACTTGGCGCATTCGCTTTTTACCTTTTTTCTGCTTTTCTAACAGCTTACGCTTTCGGGAAATATCGCCGCCGTAGCATTTGGCAATTACGTTTTTACGAAGGGCTTTTACCGTTTCGCGGGCAATTACCTTCTGACCAATGGCAGCCTGAATAGCAATTTCGAACATTTGGCGGGGCAGCAGTTCACGCAGTTTTTCGCACAGCCGCTTACCCCACTCGTAGGCTTTATCGCGGTGGACAATGGCTGAGAGCGCATCTACTTTGTCGCCATTCAGCATAATATCTAGCTTCACCATATTGGATGCTCGATAGCCAATAGGGTGATAATCTAAGGAAGCGTAACCACGAGAGATGGTTTTGAGCTTATCGAAAAAGTCGAAGACAATTTCTGCCAGGGGTAATTCAAACGATAGCTCTACCCGGTCTTGAGTAAGAAATACTTGATTCTTGATGATTCCCCGCTTGTCCATGCACAATTCAATGATGCCCCCGATAAATTGTGATTTGGTGATAATTTGCGCTCGGATAAAGGGCTCTTCGATGCGGTCGAGAAAATTTGGTTCGGGCATTTCAGAGGGAGCACTTACCGGTTTCATAGTGTTATCAACATCAGAAAGATAAGCATGAAACCCTACCGAAGGTACGGTGGTAATCACGGTCATATCAAACTCCCGCTCCAGTCGCTCCTGCACAATCTCCATATGCAACATTCCCAGAAAACCGCAACGAAAGCCAAACCCTAGCGCTGCCGAGGTTTCGGGTTCCCATATTAGAGCAGCATCATTCAGTTGCAATTTCTCCATAGAAGCGCGGAGTTCTTCAAAGTCAGTGGTGTCTACCGGGTAAATCCCAGCGAACACCATCGGTTTCACATCTTCAAATCCACTCAGCGAAGCAGCCGGATTTTTAACGTGGGTGATGGTATCCCCCACTTTTACTTCACTGGCGGTTTTAATACCGGAAATTAGGTAACCAACGTTCCCAGCTTCTATCGTTTTTGCAGGTTGCTGCTTTAGCTTCAGAATACCAATTTCGTCGGCTCCATAGGTACGCTTGGTATTTACAAATTTTACCTGATCACCTTTATTCAACCTTCCGTTGAAAATGCGAAAGTACACTTCTACCCCCCGGAAGGGATTATAAACCGAATCAAAAATCATCGCCTGGAGTGGCGCATCTACATTACCCTTAGGCGGCTGAATGCGCTCAACTACCGCTTCCAAAATCTCAGGCACCCCCAAACCCTCTTTAGCACTTGCCAACAGAATATCTTCCTTACTACAGCCAATCAGGTCAATAATTTGGTCGCTTACTTCTTCTACCATCGCCCCAGGCAGATCAATCTTATTAAGTACCGGAATAATTTCTAAATCATGGTCAATAGCCAGGTACAAATTGGAAATGGTTTGGGCTTCTACACCTTGGGCCGCATCTACTACTAACAATGCACCTTCGCAAGCTGCAATTGAGCGAGATACTTCGTAAGAAAAATCGACGTGGCCGGGTGTATCAATCAGATTGAGGACGTAAGCTTCTTCCTTTCCCTCTTTACTATACGTATAATTCATTTGGATAGCATGGCTTTTAATAGTAATGCCTCGCTCCCGCTCCAAATCCATGTTATCTAGCAGTTGGTCTTGCATATCCCGCTCATCTACCGAGCCAGTCGCCTGAAGTAGTCGGTCGGCTAACGTGCTTTTCCCGTGGTCAATATGGGCGATGATGCAAAAATTACGGATGTTCTTCATAAGTTTCGTTCTACAGCAAATAATCGGCGCCAACCGCCAACGATCGAGTGTTCAAAAATAGCAATAATAGTTGGTGTAGTAACAAGGGCAAAGGCGTATTTAGTTTAGCCGGAAAATGAAACTTTCGACTGGTGCTCAAACTATTCCCTCAGTACCGGGTTGAAAACAGCGTATGAGTAGTAATAAAACGAAAAATGTTTTAGGGAATTTACTCCAACTTTGTAGTGAATCACCCAAAACCGGGTTTTACCGCACCGGTTGTTGCGAGACTGGCCCGGAAGATAGTGGTCGTCATCTAGTCTGTGCCATTATGACCGGTGAATTTCTTCAATTTACCAAGCAACAAGGCAATGATTTGAGTACCCCAATGCCTGCTTACAATTTTCCGGGGCTAAAGACAAATGATCGCTGGTGCCTATGTGCTCTGCGGTGGAAAGAAGCATTTGATGCCGGAGTTGCCCCTCCGGTGGTACTGGAAGCTACTCACGAAGCAGTTCTACGGTACGTCTCTATAGAAAACCTATTGGCTCATGCCCATTTGCCAGTAAACTAGTTCAGATAGTACCAAGCACCTTCATCTCTTCTATTTAATCTAAATTTTCTGCGAAAAGTTAAAATATAGCACTCATTAAGGGCCAAGAAGATATTTTGCCTGAATAAGCTACTTGAACTGTTAATTATTGGTTCTGAACCGCAGAAATGATCAGTATTTCTCTTTTTCAACAAATCGACCGGTAAATTTTTCAAGTAAAAAATGATTATTCCTCATGTACCTTTTTGAGAAGATATGTCAGAAAACTTCATTATTTGTTCAATTTATGCTCAAAACAGTACATGCCCATTTCTATTAATTATATAATATTTTCAAGTAATACTTAAATGTAATTAATACAACTTTCCCTTCTGTGGTAATCATTTCATTGCGCTTTCAGCGAGTGCTACGCTACTTATAATCCTGGCTGAATACCAGATTTTACTGATGATCTAAATTTTTTTCTACAGCCTCGGTCACTTTTATTCATCATAGCTCACTAAGGTAGATAAAAGCTTACGCTTTAATATGTCTGGAAAGAAAGAAGTCCTATTCATGCAGTTGCTAGAAGATAATAAGTACCGGATTCTTCGGATATGCCGAGTCTACACTCAAAGCGCCCAGGATCGACAGGATCTATATCAGGAAGTAATACTAGAACTATGGAAATCGTTGGATACGATTCAATCACTGGCTTACGCCAGCACTTGGCTCTACCGGGTAGCTCTTAATGTGAGTATGCGATTTCAGAGGAAATCAAAGTCAGCAGATAGGCGATTAACCGATAGCATTCAGTTTGTTGCCCAACAGCCGACCGTCCAGGAAGATATGGAAAAGCAGGAACTAAGAAACCAGCTTTACGCCTGCATTGCCCGGCTAGACGAAAGCAACCGCGCAATTATCTTACTTCACTTGGAAGGAGTTGGTAACCAGCAAATTGCCGAGATTATCGGGTTGAACGACAATCACGTGGCGGTAAAGCTCAAACGAATCCGAGCAAAACTAAAAGTATGCCTTAACTAACCGGAAGTATGCTAGATCAAGAATTACAAGCTCTTTGGCAACAAGCCCCCTCCGATATGCAAATTAAATTTAACCAATCGAAGCTGATGATTGACGTAAATCACGATATACGAAAATTTGAGCGCACACTGTTTTGGCGGGATGCTGTAGAGATTATAGCGGCTATCGCTGTTATGATACTGTTTGGAAGATTATTATACCACGTCCCAATTACTGTAGTCCGAATAGGATCAGGCGTTATCATTTTTGCGGCCTTACTTATTGTCTACAAACTAATAGCGGTAAAACGCTTTAGAAAAAACCCATCTCCTAATAATTCTTTCAAAGAATATCTAGAGATGAGGTACCAACACCTATCTAAAGAAAAACGACAATTAGAAACAGTCTTATACTGGTATATTTTGCCAATTCTTATCGGCTATGCGATTCTAGGCTCAACGCTGCTATATATTCCACTCTGGTGGGCTTGGGTTTTTTACGTATTTTACTTAGCGTCCGGATTTGGAGTTGGCTGGTTTATACGATGGTTGAACCAGCGAGCAGTGAACAAACAGTTCAACCCGATACTGCACCGGATAGAAAGCATCTTAGAAAGTTTAGAATCATCCTGAAAAGTAGCTAAATACGCGAGCTTTGTCTAATTTCGCCGAATCGTTGAATATTCAGACCGGAATTATGGATAAATCAGAAGAAAATGCTTCGTTAAATTTTATTGAGCAAATCGTAGAAGAAGACCTGGAAAATAGTAAAAATGACAGTGTAATTTATACCCGTTTCCCACCCGAGCCGAACGGCTTTCTGCACCTCGGCCATGCCAAGTCCATTTGTCTTAACTTTGGATTAGCCCAGAAGTACGGCGGAAAAACCAATTTGCGCTTTGACGATACCAATCCGGTGACGGAAGATACTTCTTACGTAGCGGCGATCAAAGAAGACGTTCGTTGGCTTGGGTTTACCTGGGAGGGCGAAGAACGCTACGCCTCTGATTATTTTGATAAATTATACAATCTGGCGGTTGAACTGATTAAGCGAGGAAAAGCTTACGTAGATGAAACTTCAGTAGATGAAATTCGGCGAATGCGGGGCACTCCTACCCAACCGGGTGAGGAGAGTGCCTACCGAAACCGACCCGCAGCAGAAAGCCTGACCTTATTTGAGCAAATGAAATCCGGGGAACTACCGGAAGGAGCTGCCGTACTACGCGCCAAAATTGATATGGCCTCGCCCAACATGCACTTGCGCGATCCTATCATGTACCGCATCCTGCACCGCCATCACCACCGTACTGGAGATCGATGGCATATTTACCCGACCTACGACTGGGCCCACGGACAGAGCGATGCTATTGAGGATATTACCCACTCAGTGTGTACGCTGGAGTTTGAAGTACATCGTCCGCTCTACGACTGGTTTGTAGAGCAGATTGGTGAGTTTGATCAGGAAATGGTGAACCCCCGTCCGCAGCAAATTGAGTTCGCTCGCCTCAACGTAAATTATACCGTCATGAGCAAGCGTAAGCTATTGGAGCTAGTGAACGAAGGCTACGTGAGCAGCTGGGACGATCCGCGCATGCCTACCATTAGTGGTCTACGTCGCCGGGGCTACACTCCCAATAGTCTGCGGAACTTTGCCGAGCGGGTAGGAGTAGCCAAGCGCGACAACGTGATTGACTTAAGCTTGCTGGAATTCTGCATCCGGGAAGATTTAAACCAATCGGCTCCCCGGGTAATGGCCGTGCTGGATCCAATTAAGCTGGTTATTACCAATTATCCGGAAGGTCAAACGGAAGAGCTATCGGTAGAAAATAACCCGGAAGATGAACAGGGAGGAAACCGAATGGTGCCGTTTAGCCGGGAGCTTTATATTGAGCGAGATGATTTTATGGAAGATCCCCCGAAGAAGTTCTTCCGGCTGGGTCCCGGTCGCGAAGTTCGGCTCAAGGGGGCGTATATCATCCACTGCGAATCTTTTGATAAAGATGATACTACGGGCGAAGTAACCACAATCTACGCTACCTACGATCCCGCTACCAAAAGTGGTGAAGATACTACCGGCAAAAAGGTCAAAGGAACGATACATTGGGTCTCGGCACCTCACGCTATTTCGGCGGAAGTTCGCTTATATGACCGCCTTTTTTCTGACCCCGAACCTACTGACCATAAAGATGAACAAGGCGAGCCAATTGATTACAAGCAGTTTATCAACCCCGATTCGCTAGTTGTATTAGATCAGATACGGGTAGAACCCAGTTTAAAGAACGCTCAACCATTAGACCGGTTCCAGTTTATGCGAAAGGGCTACTTCTGCGTTGATCCTGATTCCCAAAGCGACAAATTGGTATTTAACCAGACGGTGACGCTACGCGATAGTTGGGCGAAGAAAAATAAGAAATAATTAGTGCAAACTTTCGTACTTTTCGGTGATATAGGCGAAAGTTTCCTTAAGTTCCTCGATTTCTTTCTTACAAATTTTACGGTGCGATTCATCCATGTCTGACATATCCACCATACCCTCAATACGGCAGACTGCGCCCATAAACCGATGATGATTCAAATCGTGTAGTAGACCAATATGCATCGATTGATAGCTTGGTTTGGCTTCTAGAAATTTCTTTTGAATAAAAGAGATGCTAGTGTACAGGACTAAGTATGTGCCAATTACAGAAATTAGATCAAGGTGTAATGGAGTTGTTTCACCTAATGGTAGAGTAACATATGTCATATATATGCTATATATCATAAGTACAGATATGATTATACGCATCACATAATCCTTACGTGGAACAGTCAGAATCCAGGCAATAGCTATGATTAAGCAAATAAAGTTGACAGAAAAAGCCCACCAAAAATTAGTAAAATCTCCATAATAGCTGATTTGCAACTCTGATGGAAAAAGGCGCCAACTGTTATAGACAATCGGTACAAGAAGGACTAATGCTAGGCTAATCCACTTTCTCTTATCACCCCGAAAGAAGAAAACACTTTGGTATAATGGGCTGAACGTTGGCTTATTAATTACCTCCATATATTTCCTAATGCTTTTGCGACCTACTTAAAAAGATAAATGTAATAATTATAGAATGTATTCGGAATAAAAGCAAATTTAAATTCTGTAAATATTTTACTTAGCTTTTCGATAAAAATTCATTCACTATTTAAAAATAAAATAAGATATAGTTCAATATTCTGCTATTATGTTATGTCTAACATTTTTATTAGAACTGGCAGTCCCCTTACCTGAGTAATGTTTCAAGCGTTATTACTATGAATAAGAATGAAACAAGCAACTACATTTGTTACATATACTTACATATGTAAGTTTTATTTAAAAGTAAACAAAAATCTTTATTCTTATGAAAAGTATTGTAAAGAACTTCGGACGCTTAATTATGATTACATCTATTCCTTTAATGCTGTTAGCAAGTTGCGATAGCGACCTAGTAGAACCTGAAAATGCCATGCCACCAAAGAAGACTTTTAAGAAGCCTCAAAGAGCCTAATTGTTAGAGTAGTTACTAAGAATAGAAATATTCATACAGAAGACAGTCTGTGCTATCAACTACATCAATTAATAGTAAAGGCTAACACAATTATACAATC
>NZ_JBARYM010000242.1:0-3304 GCF_049647865.1 Tunicatimonas sp.
GGCCAACCCATTTAGTTGCCACTTACCGGCAATACAGGTCTGGTAACCCGCCTCTTTCATCAGATTACCAAAGGTATATTGGTTCTCATTGAGGTAACCGAAGTACTCGTAGTTGCGGTAATTATACAAGCCGGTCATAATCTTCACGCGCGACGGGGTGCACAGTGGTTGCGATATACAATGATCAAACTGAAGTCCGTTTATCGCTAGTGAGTCTAATACTGGAGTTTGATAGGAAGTACTACCGTAGGTGCTCAGACATTCGTAGCCCATATCATCAGCCATAATGAGTATTACGTTTGGTTGAGGGTTGACTTTACTTTGAGCATATCCCTTGAAACTGAACATACAGAGAGTTATTAGGAGAAGTAGCTTGGCGGCAGATGAGAGTCTGTTATTCATATCAAGCAGTAGTGATAGGTTGTTAGCTCACCAAGATAACACCTAAATAGCTATGCAAGCAAAAAACTTTTTTCTTCCTATTATTAGCAAATCTTCTCTACTTTGCGACTTGATTTTACAAAGCTATGAGTGTCGCGGTTATTAAGTACAATGCAGGAAATATCTATTCAGTAATCTACGCGCTTCAGCGGTTAGGAGTAGAGCCATTGTTAACGGACGTACCTGAAGAAATTCAGCGGGCCGATAGAGTAATTTTTCCCGGTCAGGGCGAGGCAAGTTCGGCGATGCATTATCTGCGAGAAAAAGGGCTAGATGAGGTAATCAAGAATCTAACTCAACCAGTGCTGGGTATTTGTGTAGGGTTGCAACTGATGTGTCGCCATTCGGAAGAAGGTGACGCGAACTGCCTGAGTATTTTTGATGTAGACGTAAAACGCTTCCCAGCCGACCAAAAAGTGCCGCATATGGGCTGGAACAATGTGCAGATAACCGGAGGCACCCTATGCCAAGGCCTTCGTCTTGATGCTTATTTGTACTACGTTCATAGTTACTACGCGGAACTAAGCGATTTCACCACGGCTACTAACGAATATATTCTTCCGTATAGCGTAGCGTTGGAGAAGGATAATTTTTATGCTATTCAGCCCCACTTAGAAAAGAGCGGTACCGATGGTGAGTTTATTCTGCGGAATTTTCTATCGCTATGATTGCTGATCAAAAATAGCATAAACTGAGATTTGAAACCCTTCGGCTACTGAACGGGCATCACACATATCATCTTTTTGATAAATCTTCACCTCCGTGGGGGAGGTGTGCGACCAAATTTGCCTAACGTCAGAGTATATAAACCATACCATTTGAACTCCGGCATTCAGATAGTCCTGCATCTTCAATTTATTTTGTATATCGGTATTGGAGGGCGACACCACCTCAATAACCAACGCAGGGGCTTCCGGAGCTTGCTCAGGTTGGCGTATTTGTTCTTTGGTAAAGTAAGCAGCATCCGAACGACGGTATGCCTTAATTTGACTAAAGTAGCAGTCAGCTTCAGCCATGATGCTATTACCACTCCGGAAAGCAGGAGTTTCAGTGAACTTCCGAATAATATTATCAATGATATAGCGCTCATCAATTTTCGTAAAATCATCTCTTTCTATGGTTCCATCTTTCCATTCATACTTATAGCGGGTTTTATCCAGGTGCCGTTTTTTGTAGGCTTCTAGCGAAATATATTTTTGTTTGGAAGCTTTTGGCTTATTTAGCGAACGAGACTCGCGTACGATGGTAACTGGCATAAGAAAATCTTTTAACGAAGATACAAAGTATTTTTATTTCGGCATAAAGCGGTTGATACGCTGTTGCCAGTCGGGCTGATTGATAATTTTTATTAATGTGCTATCCAACTTAGCAACTGTACTATTGTTGGTAGAATAAGCAATGGCGTAGCGCTGCGGCAGTGTTTCTGTATTTTTCACCTGGACCGTAATATTGCTGTTCTCGTTTACCCAGTAACGTAAAGTGGCGGTATTGTGCGCGAATATTTTCAGTTTCTGTTCGCTTAGTGCTTTTAATCCTTCTTCGGCGGAAGCAAAATTTTCGTACTTGATATTTTCTTCGTCTAGGTACTTTCCGAAGGGCGAATCAGCAACAGTGCCTACCTCCTTTTTTCGTAGTCCGTTTGGTACTTCAATGGCTTCGGCGGTGCCTCCACCCACTGCTGAAACCAGTGCCGCAGTTAAGCTAGCCGTGACCGCCATAGCCACCAGCATCCATAGTAACGCTACTGCCCTTCCCCAAAAAGTAACCGGGGCTTTGTCGCCGTAGCCAATGGTTGTCATGGTTACTCCCGCCCACCAGAAACCGGAACCAATTCCCTGTGCAACACTACGCTCCCCGCCAAAGCTCTCGTCATTTGAATTTCGCTCAATTAACCAAATCAGTGTACCAACGATTAGTAGGAGAATCGACAGGGTAATGACGATACGTAGAAATCGCTTGGTGAATAATCCTTTGGCAATACTGGTTAAGCTTTGCGTTTGAGCATTAGCCACTCCTAGAAAAGTAGTGTGATAAATGTGGGAGAAGGTGACGTTTGGCAGCCCCGCCTGTACCGGAAGCAATACAGTAGCATTTAATCGCCCAGTTCCTAGCTGATTGGGTATCTCCTGCTGGCTTACTTCCTGAAACTGATATGTGATTCCAATTGAGTCGGCCAAATCCTGCCAGAGTTCTACGCTAATTCCCTCCCACTTACCTTCCTTGTTTTTCATCATGTAAGGAGGGAACTCGTATAGACCAACCTGCCAGTTTTCTACCACCGTAGAATCTGCTGGAGTAGGTTGTGCTAGTAGGGAATTGCCGGACAGCATCCATAGACTAAAGAGTAAATAAAAAATATTGGACTTCATAGAAAATAGGTTTTGGTTAGTATCTTCCGAAACAACTGTTGTCAGCCCATTTTGATTGGTACAACTACCTTTGTGATATAATTCTTTGCTTCAGCGCATCAGTTCGTACTATCTCATCTATTATCCACTTTCCTCTTGTCAACCCTGGATAAATTCTGGGGTATCCAGAATTCAACTACTATTGTTCTATCTTTGCCGCATGGAAATTATTCCCGCAATAGATATTATTGATGGTAAGTGTGTCCGTCTTACGCAGGGCGACTATCAGCAAAAGAAAGAATACAATCAGTCGCCACTAGAAGTAGCTCAGCAGTTAGAAGCTCATGGAGTTCGCAGACTGCATTTAGTAGATCTAGATGGAGCTAAGCAGAAACAAGTTGTTAATTTAACTGTGTTAGAAGAAATTGCCAGCAATACTCAACTGTTAATAGACTTTGGGGGAGGCGTACAGTCTGACGATGACTTGCAACGAGTGTTTGACGCTGGAGCTAGAC
>NZ_JBARYM010000243.1:0-1820 GCF_049647865.1 Tunicatimonas sp.
GTTCAATTCTCATTGCCATTAACGCCTACCTTACGGCTACTAAATACATTAATTCCTATTATTGGTGGCATTGCGATTACCACTGTCCTACGCTTTATGGCTCGGCAGTACCGCTATCGCTGGCAGCACTGGAAAGGATTTAAGCTAGCCTCATTGCTACTAGGCTCTTCAGTAGTCAGTACTTTAGCTTTCACACTACTGATAGTCGTCACTTTCCGACTGGTATACGGAAATTTCCTGCCACAGGTAGTTTTACTAAGCAATTTCTTCATATTCTTCGCTATTTTTCTCGGTTGGAACGCCATCTATCTGCTGATCCACTACGTAAATCGATGGCATTCAACGGAGGTAGAGAGGTGGCAGCTAGCTAGCGAAGTAAAGGATGCTCAGCTTAGCTTACTAATGTCTCAGATTAATCCGCACTTCGTATTTAACGCTATCAACAATATTCGTCCATTGATTCTAGAAGACCCGCACCGGGCTCGGGACATGCTGCTTCATTTTTCCGAACTACTGCGCTACGCCCTCCATTACTCGGAGCGCGATAGGGTTCCGCTGGAGCAGGAGCTCGGTGTGATCCGGCAATACCTAGCGTTGGCTTCATTACAGTATGAAGAAAAGTTACGATATCAAATTAACGTTGACGACTGCTTATTTGCTTACGAGATTCCACTAATGATGCTTCAACTATTGGTAGAGAACGCCATCAAACACGGCATCTCTCAGCACCCCGATGGAGGTGAGGTATTTATCTCAGTGCAAAAAACTGGTTCAATATTGTATTTGTGCGTCAGAAATAGCGGAAGTTTATCAACTCCTTCTACCCTCGACCAGAAAATGGGAATTGGGCTTGCTAATATTGAAAAGCGATTACAACTTATTTATAATGGCGAAGCTCACTTTACCATTTGTGAAGAAGCAGATTGGGTGATAGCTTCGGTTCAAATTCCAATTATATGAATTGTTTGGTGGTAGAAGATTCTCGTTTAGCTCGTCAAGAGCTGGTACATCAGCTCTCGGCAATGCAGGTTTTTGACGAAATCCGGGCAGTAGCCAATACCGATGAAGCTTTGGCTGAAATTGCCGATGCAGTACCTGACGTGATTTTCTTGGATATTCATTTACCTGGTAAAACTGGCTTCGATCTGTTGGAAACACTGGATTTGGTGCCACGAGTCATTTTCACTACGGCCTACGATCAGTACGCTATCCGTTCATTTGAGCATAATACGATTGACTACTTGCTAAAGCCCATTAGCCCGGAACGTCTTCATCAGGCAGTAGGAAAATTACAGGCAGGTAATACATCAAAAGAGAAAAAGTCACCGGATGATAAAGTATTTGTTCGAGATGGTGAGCGATGTTGGTTTGTGCCGTTGAGAGATATTCGCCTATTTGAATCCGTGGGTAATTACGTTCGGATATACTTTGACGAGCATTCACCACTTATCCAGAAATCACTTAGTGCTCTGGAGGTAGTATTAGATGAAAGCATATTCTACCGGGTTAATCGGCAACAAATGATTAACCTCACCTACGTTCAATCAATCGATACTTGGTTTAGCGATACGCTTAAAGTTACCTTGCAAACTGGTGAAGAAGTAGAAGTATCACGGCGACAGTCGGCCCGGCTCAAAAAGTTGTTCAGCCTGTAGTTTACGCTATTTGAGAAGAATTTGATAAACCAAAGTGGCGTAACGATAAAGTGCCGAAAACAATAAAAGCTGCCGAAGCAGCTTCATTATTCTATCAGGAGGTAGATATTACTCAGTATTGCTATTGCAAATAGTAATGTCCTTAAGCGATCCAACATCGCCCAT
>NZ_JBARYM010000244.1:0-4173 GCF_049647865.1 Tunicatimonas sp.
CCTTCGGGCTGTACGGCAGTCATAGTTACCAGCTTACCGTGGTTTTGATGGAAGTTTACTAATTCTTTGATATTGACATCCGATACTCCATCGCCGTAGGTGAACATAAAAGGTTCGTTATTCAGGTAGGGTTTGGCTCGCTTAAGCCTCCCGCCGGTCATAGTATTAAGTCCGGTATTAATCAGGGTTACTTTCCAAGGTTCGGCATCGTGTTGGCTGTGCGATTCAATACTGTTTTGGGCAATATCAATAGTCACATCATTTTGATGAAGGAAGTAATTGGCAAAGTACTCCTTAATTACGTAGCCTTTGTAGCCAAGCAAAATAACAAAATCGTTGAAGCCAAAGCTGGAGTAAATTTTCATAACATGCCACAGAATGGGCCGCCCCCCGATCTCCACCATCGGTTTAGGAATCAGATGGGTTTCTTCACTGAGGCGGGTGCCAAATCCCCCGGCCAGAATAAGTACTTTCATATATCAGTCATCAGTCAATAGTCCACAGTCGACAGTTCTTGATCAATCGTACAACAGGTTGAATTTCGCGCATCTTTTTATCAATTGCACATTTTTCATTGCACATTGCTCATTGCTTCTGGTTTTAGGCAAAAATAAACAATCTCACTATCCATCAGCGCGTATCGCTGAATTTGTTCGGGGGTGAAGTGCTTCACGTAATCATCTTCGGTTACATCCAGTCCGGCTTGTCTCAATCGGTCGCCGTAGTCGTGACCGTAGCGGCGCACGTGGTCATCCTGTCCGTAGAGGCGTTCTCGATCTTTAGGGTCAGTCACAGCAGGATCTTCTTGCGTAACGGGAATATCGTAGGTGGGTGACTGAATAATGGCCCAACCACTGGGCTTCAGCACTCGGCAAATCTCACTTGCACAGCGAATGTCATCAGTTACGTGTTCCATCACATGGTTGCACAGCACTACGTCAAACGTATTATCGCCAAAAGGAATATTGTGCAAGTCCATTTTGATATCTGCCCAGGGCGAGTCCAGATCAGCCGTAGTGTAATCTAACGATTGCATCGCAGAAAACTTGGGAATAAAGCAGATTTCGGGAGCTACGTGCAGCAGTTTTTGAGGCTTCGTAAAGAAATTAGTTTTGTCTTGCAAGTAGAGCCAAAGTAGGCGGTGCCGTTCCAGGGTTAGCGAGCCGGGACAGAGCGCGTTCGAGCGGGTTTCGATGCGTCCGTATGGTAGAAATTTGCGATAACCTCGCTCATCTACCGGGCAGAATAAGCGATCACCCCGGTAAAAAAAAGCTATTAGACGAAGCAACGGCTGGCTAATTAGCTGTAAATACTTACGCGGTACATAGCGAATTGCCCAGCGGATCAACCATTTCATAATGCAAAGATAGTAGAAGGAAAGAGACCACCTAATTGTATTATTCTATGAAATTTTATAATATTAATTTTCAAATGCAGAATATTCATGGAAGTAGTGGGTAAGTAAATGAATTCTTTTTTTAGTGCAACAAACCAAACGTTACACTAGTGTTTTTTACTTAATTCAACTTAGGAACTTTCTTTGTACAGAATAAATTGATAGGATTGTCACTTAATTCTCGCTTATTGGTATGAGGACATTAAAGTTTAAAACCAACATCCAGGAGATGAACTGCGTAGACCGTATTGCGTCTTACCTGGATAACGTGAAAGATGTTATTACTTGGTCAATTGATATAAATGCCGAAGATCATTTGCTGGTGGTACAGGGGTACGAAGCCCTTCAGCCCCGCGATGTAGTAAGCATTATCAATTTAGCTGGGTTCCACGCGAAGCCCGTAAAGGGAAATTTAATCACGCGCCTATTGGGGGTTTGAATCGCTTTTCTGCGAAAAATAGGTATTCCCAATCTGATACTTTCGTTCCGATTTAAGCATATCCACCGGTTTATTTTGCTCATCAGACCGACATAGCTCTTTTAAAAGATTAGCGTCAGTATTCCACCGGATGCCATCAAAAAATTCAGCACCTTTGTGGTCGCGCACTTTGTACAATGATTTTTCGCGGTAGCAGGTACCGATGTACACGTAGTCCAAGCCTTGCTCCTGCGCCCATTCAATCACTTTCCACATCATCCATTTACCCAGCGAATGGGAACGCATATACTCAGTATCGTAAAACGAAAACCAGTAGTGCAAGGTGTTTCCTTCTATGATAGCGAATACGTAACCCAGCATCTGTTCGGTATTGCGGAAAGTAAAAATATGACTGATAAGGTCGCGGCTAAGTACGTATTGTAACCGTTCGGAATCCATGTCGCCCCCCGCGAAGCGTTCTTCAGCGTAATCAGTACAAAAAGCCACAAAGTCTGGGTCACTAGTATCAAATTCTGATTTTGCTTGTACTAGCATACCAGCTTGCAACGGTTCCATTTTACGATCTACCCGCCGGTTCTCCGACAAAGTTTTAAATTCGGTCAAATTGACCCGTAGGCTGCGGGCTAGATAGAATACGTCATCTTTCCAGTCAGTATCACCCGTGTACGGTAAAAAGCCGCGCGCGTAAATTTCTGGTAACTCTTCTTGGCTTTCTTTCACGCAGTAAACCGCATAAGAAAAAGTGTAAGAAGTATAGTCGGTCTGATGCTCGGAGAATAATATTTTCATGGTTCGATTGCTGATTGCTGATATGTTTCTTAATTTTCAATTTTCACATCTCACATTTTTAACTCTTCTCTGGTATAAAAAATATAATCCATTGGTTGAGGGATTAATCCTTGCTGACGAATAACGGTACTAATTTGCCCCCGATGGTGGGTTGAATGATTTAGCACATGCCAAAGTATGTCGTCCATTCGGTTGTGAAACGAAGTTCCTTTGCTATTCTGATAGGTAATAGATTGAGTTAGATCGCTAGTATCGCTTAAAAATTGCTGCGTTGCTGTCCAGGCTTGTTGGTTGATCGCTAACCACTGCGAGTAGTCATGCTCCTGCCACACTGCATAAGGCGATGCTTCTCCCTTGAGCCGGGATAACCAAGTAAAGTGAGCATTCAACAAGTGACTCATCCAGGAAATGATCTGCTCATGGTCTACCAAATTCTCATTCAGGTAACGAATGAGTTTTTCGTTGGTGTCGTAGTTATACTGGTAGAGACGATGGAACATAGTAGTTTGAGTTAAGTGGTAGCTACTTCTTCTTTCCCCCGAAAATTGCGTGTCCGGCGAACATCCAGTAAGCATCTACAGACTGAAATCCGGCTTCTTTCAGCCAGTTGAGTTGATCGAGTAGGGTAGAAGGCTGATCTATCGGGTCTTCATTGGGGTAAGCAAAGTAATTCCAGTGGTCTGTGGTGAACGTTTGGTACGCATTTGGGTGCTGCTGTTGCTCAACGTAAGCATCCCATTGCTGAGCTGCAATCTCAAATCCGGCAGTTGTAGTAGGGCGAATAATATCGGCCACGAACAACGCACCCCCGGAAGCTAAAGCTTGGTAAAGGTCTTGAAACAGTTGCTGCTTTCCAGCATCATTCAAATGATGAATTAGTAGCGACGAAACTACGGCGTGCACCGGAAACGAGAACTGCCGCCAGTCGGTAGCCGCTAAATCAAACTGTTGCGTGCGAAAGCGATCTTGGTAAGGGCCCGCTTGTTGAGTGGCTTGAGCGAGCATAGTGGGCGAACCATCGTAAGCGTATACCGTTGCTTCGGAATATTGTTTCAACAACTGATAGCTTAGCAGACCAGCTCCGCAACCCAAGTCAACTACGTTAGCTAAGGGTGGCAACGGAGCAATCAGCTCGCCAATAATGCGTTGCTGTTCGTCACGGTAGGGAACAAAATCGTTACCGTATTGTATAAAGTCCTGAGAGTTCTTCTCAGTCCAAATAGAATCAGTATCCATTATTTATTTGTCAGATTGTATGGTGAACACATAGGAAGCTAAGGGCGGTAAGCTCATTGAAATACCGGTATCGCCCTCGCTGCTAATTGCTTCACGGGTATTCATTGTAGCGGTGTTTCCCGTTTGGAAAGTATCCTGTAGCTGGTAAGTTACTTCCTCCGATAGGCCCATCGACTGGATGGCGGTAACTGGAATTTTTAAATTAAAAGATTGCGTATTGCTAGCATCGAAGTTGGATACAATTAATAATTGCTGGTTATTAGTAAACCGCAGGAAAGCATAAACCTGGTCGTTGTAGCCATCAGTAAATTGC
>NZ_JBARYM010000245.1:0-2754 GCF_049647865.1 Tunicatimonas sp.
TATTAGTACCCCTAATTGCTAATGAGCAAGTGCTAGGCAGACTAGAAATTGCCTCGTTCACTACCTTCGCCGACCATCAGATTGCTTTTTTAGAAACCGTGGGAGAGGCTATTGCAGCAGAAGTAGCGGTAGTACAAATCAATGCTCATACTGAACAGCTATTAATTCAGTCGCAGCAAGACGCTGAAAATCTGCGGGCGCAAGAAGAAGAGTTACGGCAAAATACGGGGTTCCACGAACTAAAGCCGACAGGCAGGTTCTGGGGTCTTCCGCCTGTTGGTATGCTGGAACAGGTGCGGCAAGGTGATGTGCATTTTGTGGTACGCCCCTTCTACCTAATTATTACTTTTTAGCATCTTTTAGCTATATTTATTAACTTTTTTAATTACAGCAAAACGTATTACCTCAATTAGAGATGTCTGACGCCCTTGTATGAGCTGAGTAGCACCAGTTTATCTATATTATGTAATTGGCTCCTATATTTGAGCTCCGAACACTTTTTCGCTAAAATGAAGTATGACCTTTTCTGGAGGAAAAGTTGAGTTATTAACTGATATGTCTGATTTGCCAGTATTATGGGAAGAACTACGATTGGGCAAGCACGCTTCATTTGAGAAGGTGTACCACCTTACATTTCCTCAGCTATACCAATATGGCTGCAAAATAACGTCGAGTGATTTAGTAGAAGAAGCAATCCAAGAGCTATTCATTACTATTTGGAATAACCGAGATAAAATACCCCAAGTATCGTATCCGGTGGCTTATTTGTTTCGCGCTCTCCGCAATAGATTACTAAACCAAATCAGTGCAAAAAAAACGCATCAAGTAGTGTCGCTAGACCAATTACCAGATTTCAATTACCAGTTGCGTGATGAAACGCAAAAAGACGAGCAATCTTTCGCCCTGCAAGAAGCAATAAATAAACTTTCGTTTCGCCAACGGGAAGTGATCTACCTACTGTACTTTAATGATCTCTCCGCCTCGGAAGTAGCCGAAGCGCTTTCTTTGAAAGTTCGTACGGTTTACAATACAGCACATAGTGCAATGGAAAGTTTACGCGCTCATCTGGACAAAGAATCATTGCTATTTTACCTCATCCCAGTTTCAATACTGTGTCTCTTCGCTATATAAATTTCGTAAAAATGTACTGCATCTATTGTTAATTACTTAGTGTAACTGCCTTTGGTGTGTTGCAAATGTAATTATAGTATTTTTTTCGAGAATTTTTGGTAAAAAAATGGTGTGCCGCTGTCATAGGGGTGAATACACTAATGCATGAAACCTAAACGAGTTACAGTTACTAGTTTAATAGACGACCCTAGCTTTAGGCAGTGGGTTCTTTCCCCTACGTCAACTGATATTACTAAGTGGCAGCGTTGGATGAAAACACATCCTGAATACCACAATCAGGTACAAGAGGCTAAAGAGTTATTGCTCAATATACGTCCAAAGGACAACCCTACTGCCGATCAGGCAGAGATACGGGTCTGGACGAATATCAGAGATGGAATAGCGGAACCGGCTGATGTAGTTGATCATTCTTATCGAGTGGTTAAATTCCCCGTCTGGAAAGTAGCTGCCAGTATAGTTCTGGCACTAGCTAGTTCAGTACTGCTTTATTTATGGCTAGCGTCCCCTTCGTATGTATCGGTATCTACTGCTTACGAAGAAGTGCAGGAATTTATGCTTCCTGATAGTTCTTGGGTGGTTTTGAACGCCAACTCGTCCCTGCGTTACCCAAAATCCTGGGATCCTACCGCTGACCGGCAAGTTTGGCTAGTGGGGGAAGCATTCTTCAAAGTGAAGAAACGTTCTTCGTCAAGTAGCCAGGTACCCATCAAATTTACGGTTCATACCAATCCGCTGGAGGTAGAAGTGTTAGGAACTGAGTTTAGTGTAAACCATCGGCGGCAAGAAACCCAGATCGTACTGAATGAGGGTAAGGTACGGGTTATTGATACTCAACGCGAAGAAGGTATCACGTTGAAACCCGGCGAAATGGTTAACTATACGGGGCAAGCGATGCTGCTATCGCAGGTAGATGCCACTACCAAAACCTCTTGGAAAGAGGAGCTAATAATTTTTAAAGATGAATCGCTCATTGGTATCTTTTCAAGATTAGAAGATACCTACGGCTACTCAATAGAAGTGGTTGATGAAGAGATTTTAGAACGAAGATTTTCTGGGTCGTACCCTCGCGACTCAGTTCAAGTACTTTTTGAAAAACTAGAGAAATTGTATCAACTGACCATAACTAAAAATGAGAAGAAAATTATCATTAGAAAGTGATTCTCAACCCGACACTCTCTGCCTAGAAACAACAAGCTTATCCCTAATGAACATATAACAAATTCACTATGAAAAACTATTTACTATACAATCTTAGTTTGCTATTGGTACTAACCGCTTTGGTACCTTTGCAAGCACAACAAATTGCGGAGGTGTACGGCGAAGCGTCAGCCTCGCTTTACCAAGATCAACACTATACCCTTCAGGAGATATTAACCCAGTTGGAAGATCAGTATGACATCATATTTGACTACGACACTCAGGTAGTAAATGAGAAGAAAGTAAAACAAGGGGTAGTAGACGAGTGGGCTAAAAAGCAGAATCTGGAAGAACAGCTACAGGATTTATTAGGCCCCTTGCATCTTACTTACGAAAAGTACTCCGACAACTCTTTTCTTATCCGCTCTCCTGTAAAACAGGTTGAGACTATTCCACTAGAGAACAGGAAGTTGCAGGAAGGTACCT
>NZ_JBARYM010000246.1:0-2471 GCF_049647865.1 Tunicatimonas sp.
ATATGCATACCCTAGGCCAATCGTTCATTGCCTATGCAATTACTCCGGCGGGAGAAACGATTCCATTGGTACGCATCAACGATTGGGATTTTAACTGGCAATCGACGTATGTGTTTCGGGAACCACTCACTATCCCCGAACGGTCCATTATTTACGCTGAAGGAGCATATGACAATACTAGTAACAACCCGGAAAACCCTAACGTGCCACCCAAGACAGTCACTTATGGCTGGAACACGACTGACGAAATGATGAACCTAATTATGTACTACCTGGACGCTCCGCCCGTAGGGCCAGTTAGAAGAGACTCTCAGGATTAGGCTTCTTTCGCCATTCATAGCGCAGTGCTACCAAATGGGTAAACAGTACAACCGGAACTACAATACCGGGCAGCCATACAAAAGGAAATGTTAGCACCGCAATATTGGGCTGATCAAAGGCTATTTGTTGTAAGGGAAACGGTATTGATAAAATCGCATGAACTACGATATTGGCCAACAAAAGCAGTGAAATAACATGCCAACCAATAATAACTGAACGGCTCAGCACCTTTTTCTTATAGCCGAAATAGTAGACGAATGGTGCAGTAAGCCCCGCCAATATATCGAAGTTTCTTCCCGCAAAGGTCATTAATTCAGGAATAGTGCCGTATTCAAATAGCTGATAAAGAATAAGCTCAACCGGAATTCTAACTACATGAATTAGAATTAAAAGCGGAATATTTGCCCGCTCGAACCATCGCTTACCTCGTTGAGAGTTGAGTATATAAATAATAGTAAATAGTGGTATAAATAATACCATGGTAAAGCGAGGAGGTATGGCGTTAGTTTTCTGATAGAAGCCGGAAAATGCTAGTACCGATAGTAGCAATAGCCACGCTATAATGATTACCCACTTACCTTTAGACAGGCGGATAGCCGTATTCAGCATAATTAATGTGAATCCGGTAACCAGGATAAACTCTCCCGCTACAAACCAAGGAATAGAGTCGAGCATAGCAGTAACAATGAGCAATGAGCAATGAGCAATGAGCAATGAGCAAAATTATTTCCTTCCCTTTCAGGATTTTTAATTTCCTTCAAGGAAGTTCCGGTCTCCGTTCCACGGTGGCCATCAAACTCTAAATTGCCGTAAGTGATGATCCAGGTGCTTATAAAACATGGTGCTCCATTCTTCTTTAGTAAGCCGACCGAAAGAGTGGGATTCCCGATCATGAAAGTGCGCTTCGCCTAGCTCCTGCGTTTTCTGTAAATATTGAATGAGCCGGGCTTTTTCTACTTCAAAGTCTTTAGGTTCTTTGATAATAAATTGTGGAGCCGTTTGACCATTTTTCTTGTATGGTTTACTACCTACAACGGTGGGCTTAGCTAGAATTTTAAGCATCAACTTCACCAGCGCATTAGGTTTAGGGTGCTTGTTCTCATAGTTTGTTTCGTAAGCTACATTGCAGTGGGCCAGCATTTGTGCTACATGCATTTTTCCCCATTGATTAGGGGTGGTCGGGGTTAGTTGGTTCACCCGGTTGATAAGGCTGTCGGTTATGCTCTTTTCAAAAATGTTATTTGTCATAGGAGATGCAAAGTTAGTTGAAGGTGAAGTAGCCGAAGTTACGCGAGTACTCATGTACTTTTGTTTCGTGAAAGATGGTCAGGACTGATTTAGAACAAAAGTAGACTAAGCACAAAACAAAATTCTTATCCTATGACAAGGAATTTACTGCTCGTTAGCAATCTTTTTTCTTATTCGGCTCAACGAAGTGTCGGTTACCCCTAAATAAGAAGCGATATACTTCAGAGGCACATTCTGCACCAGTTCGGGTGCTTCTTTTACCAATTGTAAGTACCGCTCCTTGGCCGAATTAGTAATCATAGCGATATTTTTCCGTTTGAGGGAGAAGTAGCTGCCCACCAAACGAGACCTCCCTCCTTCTCGAAAAGCTTCAATACTGTGGAACAACTTTTGAAACTCATCAAAACCCAGTTGCCAGACTACGCAGTTGGTGAGTGCCTGATAGTATTCTTTAGTGGGGGACTTTAAGAAAAAAGAGGGCCAGTCGATAAGGATCTGCAATTGGGTATAAAACCCGGTAGTGGTGTCATTTCCTTTGGTATCAATCGCGTAAGATCGGGCAAAGCCACTTTCCACAAAGTAGTAATTACGAGCTACTTCACCCGCCTGCAAAATGTATTCATTCTTTTTGAATGTAACTTGCGTGAACTGAGAAACTACCGTGTTTAGCTCCTCGGCAGTGAGGTTATCTTTTTCAAGAATTTTCTGAAGGATGTGTGATTTAGCCATGAACTATATCGTAAATTCAAACTACGTACCAATACTGCCTTGCGGCAGCTTTTAATTCAGAAGAATAACTCCCAAAGCTTAGGTAGAAAGATAAGCCCTCCGATTACTACGGCGGTGACGGCTGAAAGTAACACTGCCGCTGCTCCCAAATCCTCGATTCGTTTAATACGGAC
>NZ_JBARYM010000247.1:0-2351 GCF_049647865.1 Tunicatimonas sp.
AAAGCAAGTAATTAATTTGGAGATAGACAATGACTTGATTAAGCCTGAAGATAAAGAGGTGATGCAGGACTTAGTTATTGCCGCGGTTAATAAAGCGTTGGAAGAAGTAGATGCTAAAGCCAAAGAAACGATGAAGCAGTCGACCGATGGATTTATTCCCAATATTCCGGGCTTTGATTTGGGAAACTTTACTTAATAAAAAGGTAGAGGGGTAAAGGGTGGAAAGGTAGAGGACAGTCGATAGTTGGCAACAGAAAATTGACATCGGGTCGCTGGGTAGTGGATAACGGAAAGAGATAAACAATTAATACACTCACTCACTCATTTATGGAACCTGCGGCGGTTGTTATCTTAAACTACAATGGAGTTCATTTCTTAGAGCAGTTTCTTCCCAGTGTAGTATCGTACAGCCTCGGGCACCGTATTATTGTTGCCGATAATGCTTCCACCGATTCTTCTATTACATTTTTGAAGGAGCACTATCCATCCGTAGAAATATTCGCCTTCTCTGAAAATTATGGTTTTGCCGAAGGGTACAACCAAGCACTAGACCGCATTGAGAACAAATACAGTATTTTGCTGAACTCAGATGCCGAAGTTACGCCCAATTGGATTGAACCTGTGCTTGCGCTTATGGAGCAGAACGCTGCTATTGCTGCTTGTCAGCCTAAAGTTCGGGCGTACTATCAGAAAGACCACTTTGAACACGCCGGGGCGGCGGGGGGCTATATTGATGCCTTAGCCTATCCCTTTTGCCGAGGAAGGATACTAGATATTACAGAAAAAGATGGTGGGCAGTACGATAGCGTAGTACCGATCTTTTGGGCTACGGGAGCTTGTTTTTTTGTTCGTACTGAGGTATATAAGTCGCTGGGCGGTTTGGACTCTAGCTTTTTCGCCCATATGGAAGAAATTGACCTTTGCTGGCGGATGCACCAAGCTGGGTACCAGTTATACTGTCAACCAGCTAGTTTGGTCTATCACGTAGGCGGGGGCACCATGCCTACTAGTAATCCTCGCAAAACGTATCTAAATTTTCGAAATAGCACTGTGATGCTCTACAAGAATGAGCTAGCTACTCAATTACTTTGGAAGTTACCCGCTAAACTGGGTTTAGATGTATTGGCAGCATTAGCTTTTCTCGGTCAGCGAAAACCTCAGGATGCCTGGGCTGTGCTTCGGGCTATCCGAGATTTTATCGGAAACTTATCGCAGTGGAAAAGAGTACATAATAAGCAAACTAAATTTAACAATAGAAACCCTTCGCTACAAATGGCCGGAGTATTAGTATTTACCCGATACGTTCTAGGAAAAAAATATTTTAAGAACCTATTTTTTGCCCAGCAGGTTAATAATACCAAATCGGATTACGACTTTTTCGGAGGTGATACCGGAGATTCATCCAGAAAGCAATACCAAGATACAGAAGAATAGGAGAGCCAAAGGTTAAAAAAGAGGCGTAGATAAAATACATTCGAATGGTAGCCGTTGGAATATCCATTTTGCTGCCAATCTTATTACAAACCCCGAAAGCTTGTTTTTCCAAAAAATACTGCAATTTTCTCATAATATTTTAAACTTAGAGCAAACAAATATTGTTCTCAACCGGTTCTTAAAGGCATAATTTAACTATTTTTTCGCCAAAATTGTAATATTGTTAATATCATTCTATTTTCGCGACAAAGACTAACCAAATTTTTAACTTATGAATAAACTTAATTCACTACTATTAACTGCCATACTCTTCAGCTTCCTGGTTTTTACCGGATGTAATTCTTTAAAAAAGATGGTGAAGATGGCAGAAGAGCAAAATCTTACTGTTGAACCGTCGCCCCTAGAACTACAGGGAAATACGGTGAGCTTCACGATGAGTGCCAAGCTGCCAGTAAAAATGCTCAAAAAAGATAAGATTTATACGTTGAACACTTTCTATCAATACGGCGACGAGCGAGTAGATGTAGGAAGTGTAGAGTTTCGGGCGGCTGATTTTCCTAATGGAGCTGAGCAGGAGCCTGAACAAAGTCAAGAGTTTTCTTTTGATTACACCGGCGAAGAAATGGACAATGGAATGCTGATGGTTCAAGGAGTAGCCTCTGACCCTAATTCCGACAAAACTGCTGAGACTCCCGAAATGCAAGTGGCCGAAGGGTTGGTTGTAACTCAGAAACTGGTGGAAGCACCGCGCTACGTTTCTTACGGAAATCACGGTTACAATAATCAGGAAGAGTTAATTCCTACTAATGTTAACTTTTTCTTCCCACAAGGTAGTTCGGTATTACGTCGCTCAGAAGTTCGCAGTGACCGGGGAGATCGCTTTAGTAACTTCGTTGCTGAAAAGAACGTGACTCGCT
>NZ_JBARYM010000248.1:0-9118 GCF_049647865.1 Tunicatimonas sp.
ATACTAATCAAGTGGGTAATTGATCCGTTGGTTCGTTTGTATAACAACAAACGCCAGATTAGCGATGAAGAAGCGGCTCGACAAATTGGTACGTTCTTTCCTGATGTACAGGATAAATTACTGAACCTAATTCAGTTAAATAATACGGGTAGCAAACAAGGTGATTTGCTCGCGGCGAGTATTGCTCAAAAAACCAAAAACCTCTCGGTGGTTCGGTTTCCAGTAGCTATCAATCTTCGTAAAAATTTGCGTCATCTGAAATATCTTGCCGTTCCGGTAGCAGTTATGATTGTGGTACTTCTTTTTATTCCTCAATTTTTTTCAGAAGGAACGCGTCGTATTGTAAATTTCAATAAAGAATACGTCCCCGAGGCACCTTTTTCCTTTAATGTTGGGAATGAGTCGCTCATCGCTTTCAAGAATGAAGACTTCACGGTTGATGTTGATTTGGTAGGAAATGCTATTCCTGGCAAAGCTTATTTGGTAGCTTCCGGTCGGCGGTTCCGAATGGCTCCCAATGAGGAAGGAACACTGCAATTCGCCTTTCAGAATATCCAGCGGGATACACCTTTCTACATTGAAGCTGCCGGATTTAACTCAGTGTCTCGCACTATCAGAGTAGTAGATCGCCCCAACTTGAAAAATTTTAGCGTTTACTTAGATTATCCCAGCTACCTTTCTCGGGAAGATCAACGACTAGATAACATTGGCAACCTACAAGTACCCGAGGGAACCAATATCACTTGGCAGTTTAGCGCACTGGCCGCCGATAGCATGCGACTATCATTCGTGGAACAGGAAGAAAATTATCAACTGGAACAAGATACTAACGGCGCATTTTCGTTGGAAAAACAAGCATTAGAGTCTGATACCTACCAGATTAATCTGGTAAATGAGTACAGCAGCAACAAGCAAGATATTCGCTACTACTTAGATGTTATTCCTGATCAAAATCCGCAAATCAGTTTAGAGCAATTTCAGGATACCACAATGTATAAGTTCTTGGTATTGGGCGGAAATGTATCGGATGATTACGGTCTTACTCAGCTTGCGTTATACTATAAGTTTGAAGCACTGGAAGAAGGAAAAAATAGTGAAGAGAAGTATCAGCGGATTAGGCTTCCCTTAGATTCCAAACAGAATAACCAGAGCTACTACTATCAATGGAACGTAGATACACTTGGTTTAAATCCAGGAGATAAAATCCGCTACTTTCTTAGAGTGTGGGACAACGATGCCGTAAATGGTAATAAGTCATCTCAAACCTCCGCTTATGTATTCAGCGTTCCCGACCGTGAAACTATTCGGGAAAATATAGAGAAATCTACCGCCGAGACTCAAAGTCAAATTAGCAAAACTGTACAACAGGCGGAGCAATTGAAGCAAGATATAGAGGAGGTAGAGAAACGACTACGTGGGAAAAAGGATTTAACCTGGCAAGACAAGCAATTACTGGAAGACATTGTTAAGCAACGACAGGACTTGGAAAAGCAACTAGAACAGTTGAAAGAGCAGAGTCAAGCCAGCAAAATGCAGCAAGAACAATTCGGCGAGCAGAGCGAGAAAGTAAAGGAGCAGATCGATCAGTTGCAGCAATTAATGGATGAGCTATTAGATGAAGAAACCAAAGAGATGTACGAAGAGCTTCAAAAGCTGCTAGATGAGCAAATTGATATGGATAAAATGCGCGATCAGCTTCAGCAGATTAATAATCAAGAAGAAAATCTGGAAGAGGAATTAGAGCGTACTCTAGAGTTATTCAAACGAATGAAGTTCGACTCTAAGCTAGAAGATGTGCAACAGCAAATGGAGCAGAAGGCGGATGAGCAGCAAAAGTTAGCGGAAGAAACCGAAAACAAAGAAAACGATACCGAAGAACTAAGTGAGCAGCAGGAGCAACTTAATGAAGAATTTGAGCAGATTCAGCAGGAGATGGAAGAACTTAATGAGATGAACCAAGATCTTAAGAATCCATCTCCTATGCAAGACACGAAGCAAGAGCAAGAGCAAACGCAGCAGGAGCAGCAAAAAGCGCAGGAAGCTTTAGAAAAAAATCAGCGAAAGAAAGCCCAGAAATCTCAGCAGAAGAGTGCTGAGCAAATGAAGCAAATGGCGCAGAAGCTCCAGCAAATGCAACAGAGCATGGAGATGGAAATGCTGCAAGAAAATATGGATAATCTACGGAATATTCTAGATAACTTACTAACTCTTTCCTTTGACCAAGAAACGGTAATGAAGGACTTCCGGGAGGTAAAGCAAAATGATCCTCGCTTTATTGATCTATCACAAGAACAACTGAAGCTACGGGATGATGCTCAGATTATAGAAGATAGTTTATTGGCTTTAGCCGAACGAGTCTTCCAAATTCAATCGTTCGTTACTCGGGAAGTAAAAGATATGAACAAGCATATGGACGAAAGCATGGGATCGTTGCGAGAACGCCAACAGTACAAAGCAATTAGTCAGCAACAGTTCGCCATGACTTCTATAAACAACTTAGCTTTACTGCTTAATGATGTACTTAGCCAAATGCAGCAGCAAATGGCTGATGCTATGGGGAACCCTCAGCAGAACCCAGGAGACTCTCAGCAGAACATGAACCTGAGTGAACTACAAAAGCAACTCAATGAGCAGATTCAGAATCTACAGAAAAGTGGAAAATCGGGACGAGCTTTGTCGGAAGAGTTATCTAAACTTGCTCAACAGCAAGAGAAGATTCGGAAGGCATTAGAAGACATGGATTCAGAAGAAGATGGGGGAGGTGGTACCGGGGATCAATTGGCGAAGGAAATGGAAGAAACTGAAACTGATTTGGTCAACAAAAAGCTCACGAACGAGTTGATTGAACGACAGAAGCAAATTTTGACTCGTTTGTTAGATGTAGAAAAGTCGGATCGGGAGCAAGAGCTTGATCATAAGCGGAAAGGCGAAACGGCTAAAGACTCCTATGAAAAGCAAGCGGCTCAGCGCTTCGACGAATATATTAAACTCAAGAAACAAGAGATTGAGCTATTAAAAACAGTGCCTCTTAAACTCAATCCGTATTATAAAACTGAGGCCAATGAATACTTTAAGCGTTTAAACTAATAATATGGATTCAATCAGCATTTCTGTTCCTTCGTTATCTGAAAATATTCGGATGATTGAAAGTTTTATCGACAATGCTAAAGAACAGTTCAGTTTGAACGATGATATCTACGGTAACATTATGATTGCTGTGACTGAGTCCGTTAACAATGCTATCCGCCATGGTAATAAAGGCGACTCTCATAAAAATGTAGATCTTTCCTTAAAACTTAAAGATGGTTCTATTGTTTTTTGGGTAAAAGATGAAGGTAATGGTTTTGATCACACGAATTTACCTGACCCAACGGCTCCCGAAAATATAGATAAACCTGGCGGTAGGGGGATCTTCCTAATGAAGCACCTTTCCGATGAAGTAAACTTTCGGGATGAAGGCTGCACGGTAGAGCTTATTTTCTACATCAATTGATGATTCAGTTTTTTGTAGAAGACACTAATTTTGTTCCACACCCTCTTCTTTCTTCTGTTACGAATTGGCTATTAAAGGTAGTTACTTTTTACAACCATTCCATCAAAGAGATTAACTATATTTTTTGTTCGGACGAATACTTACTTACCATAAATCAGCAGTTTCTCTCTCACGATTTTTTTACCGATATAATTACCTTTGATAATCGCGATCAGTCTAGTCAACCTCTTGAAAGCGATATTTTTATTAGTGTTGATCGAGTCAAGGAAAATTCTCAACAGTTAAACACCTCTTTTCTTCACGAACTTCTTAGAGTGATTGTTCATGGCATTCTTCATCTTCTAGAATTTAATGATTCTGACGATATTGAAAAATCAGAAATGCGGACTCTGGAAAGCAAGTTCGTTGATATGTATTTCCAGGAATTTCATTCTTCTTAAACTCTCCTATGCTTCACACCTACGTTCCACGTGGAACATTAACAATTGCTTCACACAACTTGATATAACTCATTAATAATGAGTAATGTGTTTAAGCCGCAATCTATAATACTGATTAAAAATTTGAGGTAATAGTTATCCTAACATTACTATTTGGTATGCTACCGATTTGTGGAAAGAAATCAGAACTAATCTGAAACGAAATACTAACTTTACTTGTAGAGAAGGAGGAAAACTAAAATAAATATGCTATTCGAAGGATACGATGTAATTGTAGTAGGAGCGGGGCACGCCGGCAATGAAGCTGCAGCCGCTGCGGCTAATATGGGTTCTAAAACTTTGCTGATTACGATGGATATGACCAAGATGGGTCAAATGTCATGTAACCCAGCGATGGGTGGTGTTGCTAAAGGACAAATCGTTCGGGAAATTGATGCGCTAGGCGGTCTTTCCGGAATCATTACCGATGTCTCGGCTATTCAATTCCGCATGCTTAATAAGTCCAAAGGTCCAGCCATGTGGAGTCCCCGAACTCAAAATGATCGAGCTCGCTTTACTGAGGCTTGGCGAATACAGTTGGAGAGAATTCCGAACCTAGATTTTCTGCAAGAAATGGTAACCGAAATTCTAGTAGAAGGGGAGAAGGCAGTAGGAATAAAAACAAGTATTGGATTAGAAATTACATCGAAGACTGTAATCCTTACCAATGGCACATTTTTAAACGGCTTAATACATATTGGCGATAAGCAAATGGGCGGAGGACGTTCAGGCGAACGCGCTTCTAAAGGAATTACTGAACAACTTATCGGTCTAGGATTTGAAGCGGGACGGATGAAGACGGGAACTCCCCCACGAGTAGATGGACGCTCGCTAGATTACAGCAAAATGGAGGAGCAACCCGGTGATGAAAAACCCGGTAAGTTTTCTTTTACTAGTACTAAACCACTCGCTCATCAGCGGAGCTGCCATATTACGTATACAAACCCTACCGTACACGAAGTGTTAGCGGATGGATTTGACCGTTCACCAATGTTTAATGGTCGAATCAGAGGGCAAGGTCCACGCTACTGTCCGTCTATTGAAGATAAAATTAACCGTTTTGCTGAACGCGACCGCCATCAAATTTTTGTGGAACCAGAAGGATGGAATACAGTAGAAGTGTATGTTAATGGTTTTTCTACTTCACTGCCCGAAGAAGTGCAACATCAAGCTATCCGGCATATTCCTGGTTTTAAACAGGCAAAACTATTTCGACCAGGTTATGCTATTGAATACGATTATTTTCCGCCAACTCAACTTTCGCTGAGCTTAGAAACCAAAGTTATTGAGAATCTATTCTTTGCCGGACAGATTAATGGAACCACTGGTTATGAAGAAGCTGCATGTCAGGGTCTGATGGCAGGGATTAACGCCCATCGTAAAGTAAGAGAAAAAGAAGCATTTATCTTGCGAAGATCGGAGGCATATATTGGAGTATTGATTGATGATTTGATAAATAAGGGCACCGACGAACCCTACCGAATGTTTACTTCCCGAGCCGAGTTCCGCTTACTTTTACGACAAGATAATGCTGATCTGCGGCTTACTGAAAAAGGCCACCAATTGGGATTGATTGATGATGATCGATTGGAAAAAGTGTTTGACAAACGAAATGCTATTCAAGAAGTGCTAGTCGATATTAAGCAACGTAAAGCAACTCCTGATGAAGTAAATGATGGGCTAGGAGAAATTTCTACTGCTACAATTAAAGAAAAAGTGAGTATTCACCAGCTATTAAAGCGTCCCGAGATTTCTATAAATGTGCTGGAAAAACTAGAACCTACCTTAAAAGAATACTTTCAACGAGTAGATGATGAGGTAAAAGAACAAGTAGAGATTTTGACTAAGTACGAAAGCTACTTAGAGAAAGAGCGTCAACATGCAGAGCGAGTAGAAAGCTTAGAAAACTATCGAATCCCGAGCGATTTTGATTACGATACGGTAAAGGCATTATCAACCGAGGCGCGAGAAAAGCTAGGGAAAATTAGACCACATACCATTGGTCAGGCTTCTCGGATTAGTGGTGTATCGCCAGCAGACGTATCAGTTATTATGATCTACCTTGGAAAATAATCAAGCAATGCTGTTTCGAATAATTACTTTAGTCGGACTAATATTACTGCCATTTGTGCAGAGTGAGGCTCAAGAGATTCTAAAACAAGAACGGGAAGAACGCATTAAGTTGAAAGAAATGCCAGAAGCGGCCCGACAATACTTGGATAGCTATTGGTTGAAAAAATCACGTAGAAAACGATTCTATTCCGAAACGGACGGAAAAAACTCAAGCTATGAAGCAAAATTAATCAGGGATAAAAGACGGTTCAGCATTGAGTTTGACAAAACTGGGGCGCTGCAAGATATTGAAGAACTGATCGACTTTCATCAAATTCCTGATTCAGCCAGGTTACGAATTGACTCAACAATTGTTGCTAACTACGGGAAATACAATATTTACCGAGTGCAGCGACAATTCTTACCAGAAGAATCAACTGAGCACTATGCAACATTAACTACCGAAAGTAGTCAAAACTTTGAGTTAGAAGTTAATGTAGTAGAAAACACACGAATTCAATCTTACGAAATGCTATTTGACACCGGGGGAACGCTTCAACAAAAGCGATTAATTGTGCGCCGATCATTGGATAATTTTCTCTACTAAGCTATCGTGTTGCAATTTTTTACCCTTTTTTTTATCTCATTACTTATAGCATTTAGCACTTTTGCTCAGCCGACCACAATAGCCCAATGGGACCCAGGAATATCTTTTACTCAAAAGTTTCCGAACCGGTGGTCATTCAACATAAATACACTACAGCGAAGTGACTTAGCTGAATACCGGTCTGGGGAAGATCCGTCAGACTTCCAATGGAACCTGAATGAAACTCAATTCTTTGCCACCTACGGACTTTTGAATAATAAGAAAATTAGTGGTGGTTATGCTTTCCAAATCCGTTCTTCTGAGCCGACCGAATTCCACGAGCATCGGTTTATGGAACAGTTTGCGTTTGTAGCGTATGCCTTAGGAGGAAAGAGAGTTGCCAATCGGGTGCGGCTAGAGCAGCGCATTCGTGATTCAGAACTGACCAATCGCATACGGTACCGGTTGGGTTTTGATAGCCCATTGAATGGTGAGCAACTTGACCCCGGTGAAATGTATGCTATTGTTACTAACGAATATCTGTGGTCATTTAACCGAGAAGAACAAAGTGGTGAGAATCGACTATTTGCTGGAGTTGGTTGGTTCTTTAATCAACAGTACAAATTGCAAACCGGGTTAATGTACCGCCTTTCCCGCCGACGTGGTTCTTATAGGAATATATTAGCTCTTTCTACTGTACTATATATAAACAATCAAAAGAAAGCTTCCGAATAAGCGTTTAATAACAGGAGCATGTTTAAATTTTATCCCTTGACCTGCAAAATCATCTTTATCCTCTGCATTTACCCAATTTTATCTGCTATAGCTCAGGCTATACCGTCAAAAATTGACTCATTCAGGGACTAAGTCTTGAATTTTCGGCCTCAAAAACAAAACTCGAGTATGCTCCAAATACCGAACATTCAAAAATATGATAAAACAATATAGTTGGCTACTAGCACTTTGGGTTTTGCTAATTGTAGCGGGATCATGTGCCCGACAGGGTACACCCACCGGTGGACCTAAGGATTCAATCCCCCCCCAATTGGTGCGAATGTACCCTGAGTTGGAAACTGTCAATTTTGAAGACAATGAAATTGAAATAGAATTTGATGAGTATATTGAAGGGCGAGACCTGAAGCAGGAACTCATTATTACCCCTCCAATAGAAGAATTTAGCTTCTACGTAAGTCGGCGAACACTTTTTTTAGAAATTGAAGAAGAACTGCGAGATAGTACTACTTACACATTTAATTTCCGGGAAGCAATTAAAGACGCCTCAGAAAAAAACCCCGCGGAGAATCTAATTGTAGCGTTTAGTACTGGACCTGAAATTGATTCATTTCGGGTAAATGGTAATGTCCGAAGTCTAATGGCACAGCAGCCAGTGGAAGATGTAGTGGTTGCTCTTTATGATGTTAATGATACACTAGATGCATTCACCGGTCCGCCCATGTATTTAGCGAAAACTGATGAAGAAGGTAATTATACCATTCGCTATATCCGAGAGGGTTTATACAATATTTATGCCTACGTTGATGATAATAGTAGTCTAAAAATTGATTCAAATAACGAACCTTTTGGGTTTAAGACAGAGCCGGTATACTTAGGGACAAACGTTAATCAGACTGTTAAGGCTGACTCGGTTATTACTGCTGATTCAACCTACTCGATGAATAAAACTATAGACTTGGTTATTCAGCGACAAGATATACGACCCATCCAGCTACAAAGTGCTCGAGCTAATGGTAAATATTTTGAGGTTAAATTTAATAAGTCATTAGATAGTTATTCGCTCTCGGCAGCCGAACAAGTAAGTCAACCCACCCTCGACTTTCTAAAAGATTCGGTAGCGTTCAACCTATCTGATTCTAGCATTGTGCTATTCAGCAATTTTCAGGATGAGCAACAAGTAGTTCGTATCTACAATACCCTGAAGCAAGATAGCTTAGCTATTATTATTTCGGCTTCCGATTCAGCGCAGCAGTCTTTATCGGATACTTTGCTATACTTAAAATTTAACGAAAGCCGTCGGAAGCTGGCTGAATTTACGACGCTGTTTACTTCAGATGATAATGAAATAACCGATACCATTTCAGGTACTTTCTTATTTTCCAAACCCATTGCTCAGGTAAATATCGACAGCATTTTATTAAGTTATGATACGCTATTCTACCAACCAATAAATTACAACCAAGCTCTACAATGGAATGAACACTATGATCAAGTAAGTTTCAGTATTCCAGTAGATCAATCTCAAATTGTAGATAGTGTTATCTACTACAGGAAACTGAACGATAGTTTGGCTTACGAAGATCGTGTTCTTCAACAAACCCTATACTTAGATAGCTTGCAAAATGAAACTGATGCTACCAAGGAAAAACTCTTAAGCTGGTTGCAGCAGTTTGTAGATGCCAAAAGAACGAATCAAGATCAAATTCTGCTCGATAGTATCCAATCGTTGGAGGAAGAAGAATCCAAATTCGCCTTATTTTCTAACTATATTGA
>NZ_JBARYM010000249.1:0-21070 GCF_049647865.1 Tunicatimonas sp.
TCTCTTTATTGTACCGCTGCATCATCTCATCGGCCAAATCATCAATCACCTCCTGAATCCAGGATTCTTCGCCATCAACAAAAATTCCCACATCGGCCTGATAAGCTGCTTCGCACAATCGTTCTAGCCGCGCTTTTCCTCGGTTAAAAGCCGTTTGTTCCTTTGTTGAAAGCGAAGTGCCAGTCTGTACTTTAGCCATCAGTTCAAATTGCATGATGCCTGTCATTTTAAAAGCGCAGAAAGGCATATCAGGAGTACGTCGGGCAGCTTCAATTACCCGGAGGGTTTCTTCGGTGGTGTGGTCAAAACCGTCTTCTGTCTTTTTCACTTCTACTGAATAATCTAAGATCGTCTTTACGTTGTGCGACGCTAGCATTCGAACGGTAGTAACACAGTCAGCAATGGTTTCGCCCCCGCAAAACTGCTGAAATAAAGTATGTTTTAGTATGCTGTGAATGGGTAGCTTTAATTTTAGGGCGAATTTTACCACCTTTGTGCCTACGCTCGTTAAGAACGGGTAATTAATCGCTTTAAATAGCCAATACGTTTTTCGTAAATCCAGATCCGATTTATAAGAAAAGGCAATTTTAGTATTGTCGAAAGAGACCGGGGGGGGAGCTTCAGTGAAGACGTATTCCATAATTATATATTGAATGATGACTAATGATGGATAATTGATGACCCTCTATTGAGCATCCATCATTTATCGTTATAAACTATTTTACCGGGTATATTTGTTTACGAATCCTATGAAACTCACTGAATTATCACAATGGAATATTGGCAAAACGGACCCGCTGATTATCGCAGGACCGTGCAGTGCCGAAACGGAGGAGCAGCTTTACGATACTGTGAAAGCCGTAAAAGAGCAGGGCGTTACTTTAATGCGAGCGGGAGTATGGAAGCCTCGTACTCGCCCCAATACTTTTGAGGGAGTGGGACAGGAAGCTCTGCAATGGATTCAGGATATTAAGAAAGACCTAAATGTGCAATTTTCTACCGAGGTGGCTAATGCCATGCATGTAGAAGAAGCGCTGCACTACGGTATCGATGTGCTGTGGGTGGGAGCCCGGAGCACTGTAAGCCCTTTTATCGTCCAGGAAATTGCCGATGCCCTACGCGGATGCGATGTGCCAGTACTGGTTAAAAATCCTATTAATCCTGATTTAGCTCTGTGGATGGGCGCGTTGGAGCGACTCAACCAAGCGGGGGTTACCAAACTGGGTGCAATTCACCGGGGCTTCTCTACTTACCAGAAAACTCGTTTTCGTAACGTGCCGATGTGGCAACTGCCGATTGAAATGAAACGGCAGCTACCGGGTTTGCCGATGATTTGTGATCCTAGCCATATTATGGGTAAGCGGGAAGATATTGCCGAAGCTAGCCAAATTGCGATGGATTTAAACTTTGAAGGACTCATCATTGAAACCCACCGCGACCCCGAACAAGCCTGGAGCGATGCTCGCCAGCAAGTAACCCCTCATTCTCTAGGTGAAATTATCCGTAATCTGCGTATACGCCAAGCTTCTTCGGAAGATATCGAATATATAACCCACTTAGAGGAACTGCGTACCCAGATTGATCACTCCGATCGGGAAATGATTGAGCTACTGGCTAATCGCCTTGATTTAGTGGCTCAAATCGGCGTATGGAAGAAGAAAAATAACGTAGCGGCTTTTCTGCTCGATCGTTGGAACCGAGTGTTTGAATCGAGAAAGGAATGGGCAAAAGAGGCTGCTCTGCGGGAACGTTTTGTTGTTGACCTGTTCAATTTACTGCACGTAGAATCTATCCGCAAGCAAACCGAAGTGATGGACAATACCTCCGATGAAAGCGAAACTGAGTCAGGTTTGCGAGTGAAATCTTAAAGTTGGTATTAGGGTGTTATAGTGCCATATTACCCTCCATGGTTCTAAAGTTTAAAATCTGTAATTGAGATTATGGAAAACGCAAGGCAGAACAAAATTGAGGATTTGGCCTGCGAAGGAAAGTTAGTAGAACTGAAAACCTTGATAGAATGTGGGTTTTCTCAGGCTGAGATTGATACGGCTCTTGTAAATGCTATTGCATATTCCCAAATCAGTACTGCTAAATATCTCTTATCACTTGGTGCTGATATATTTGCTCACGGTTGTAACGGTTTATACTACGCAGTGCATAATAACGAATTGGAAGGAGTAAAATTTTCGATATCGAAAGGTATTGACATCAACACAGATAATGGAATGCCAATTAATACCAGCATTTTTACTTCTACCAATAGTGGTAATACGGAAATCACCAAATGGCTTATAAAAAACGGTGCTGACCCAAAGCTTCTGACAGTAGAATCGTTACGAATTGCCAAACAATACGGCACAGGTGATCTTAAGAGCTTATTAAAGCAATACCTTCCTCTTAAATTTACGCTTAGCTGAATAACAGTACTGAGGTCTGTAGCACCATAACACTAGCAATTTATGCCCGCCGATAACGTAACCATTACCGAAAGTATAGCGGAAGAGCTTTCCAACTTACTCGCTAAGAATAATTTCTCTCAAGTAGCTGTATTGGTTGACGAAAACACGCAAGAGCATTGCCTGCCGCTTATTCAGAAGGTACTGCCGTCGGATTATACGCTGGCTGAGACAAAGAGTGGAGAAGTAAACAAGAATCTGGATACCTGTGCGCATATCTGGCAGCAGCTTACCGAACAACATTTTGATCGTAAAGGGCTACTGATCAATCTGGGTGGGGGAGTGATTGGTGATATGGGTGGTTTCTGCGCAGCTACTTATAAGCGAGGAGTAGCGTTCGTGAATATACCGACTACGTTACTAGCCCAAGTAGATGCCTCGGTAGGTGGCAAGCTGGGTATTGATTTTAACGGGTTTAAAAATCATATTGGCTTATTTCAGGAGCCACAACAAGTGCTAATTGATGCTCAATTCCTAAAAACACTACCCGAGCAGGAACTACGGTCGGGTTTTGCTGAAGTAATTAAGCACGCGCTGATTCAGGATTTGGTGTACTGGAACAAGCTTCGGAGCGTAGCGTTGACAAACCAGCCGTGGGTGGAGCATATTCGCCACTCAGTACGAGTGAAATCGTGGGTAGTAGATCAGGATTTTCGGGAAGGAGGTCTGCGGAAGATTCTGAACTTCGGACACACCGTTGGTCATGCGGTAGAAAGTCATTTCCTCGAATCAGCAACACCACTTCTGCACGGTGAGGCTATCGCCATTGGAATGATTGCTGAAGCGCAACTATCAATAAGGTATGCATCGCTTAGTTCGGAAGAAGCCGAAGAACTAGAAGATTTTATTCTGGCGATCTTTGGTAAAGTTGCTATTCCGCTAGATTCTCTAGAAGCAATTACCCACTTAGCCAAGCAGGATAAAAAGAATCAGCAAGGTACTATTCTGTGCACCTTGCTAGATAAGGTAGGCAAAGCTTGCTTTGATATTCCGGTCACCGAGTCGGCTATTCGAGAGGCTTTAGAGTACTACAGAAACCTATAAAGTGCTCAAGAATAAAATGTAGTTGTGCTCTAAACAGAGGCCAGCATAACTAGCTCTGTTTAATACCTTTCATCTTTTCGTAATCAATATCGTCGGCTGGGTTGCTTTGCGGGGCCTCTCCGGTAATTTTGGCTGAGCCTTCGTAACCTTCATGGTGTTGGTTTGTATGCCGTTCGGCCTGATAATCTTCCTGATCTACATCGCCTTTGGGAGATAAACCCTTTGTTCCGTAGTATTCTTCCAGCTTACCTATCTCAGCTCGATCACCGTTTATTAATTTTTGGATATCAACTTTTGGGGCGTTTTTGATTTTTTCTTTACGTACTTCTAGTAAAATAGAACCTGAATTAGTGTTAAATTCCAGCATAGACCAGGGCAAGGCGTAAGCGTCACTTCCTAATCCTAAAAAGCCTCCTTCTTCTAGAATGGCGAAAACTATTTGGTTCGTTTCAGGACTGATAAAAATATCTTCAATAACCCCAACCTTTTCCTCTACAGAGTTGTATACAGTTCCCCCTATAATATGATTATTAGCTGATAGAAACTTAGAAATCATCATAATTGTAACTATTAATGTGATTTGCGCACCGCTTAAAAAAAATGCGGTCGACTAAAAAATGCGTAAAATTCTACGACTAGAACTCGGCTACTCCTAAAAAGTTTAGTGGATGCACAACTGTAAAATGGTTAGTTAGATTAATTCCAAATTGGAAATACCAAATTACAACCTGTTTGAGCATGCAATTATCAAGAACTTGCTAAGTTATAATTTGTGATGGTATACTAATATAATTTCGCGCTCGCCAAGCACTTACTTTTTACTGAAGAACTATTGTCGCCCGTCAGTAAAATTTCTTATCGCAGTGCTAACAATGCAACGTTCTCTACGTGATGGGTATGAGGAAACATATCAACCGGTTGCAGTTTTTCAATCCGGTACTTTTCGTGCAGTAGAGCAGTATCTCGAGCCTGAGTAGCGGGGTTGCAACTCACGTAGACAATACGAGGCGCACCTATTTCTAATAATTGTTTCACCACATCGGCGTGCATTCCCACCCGGGGCGGGTCAGTAATAATTACGTCGGGCTGCCCGTGCTCTTGTAAGAATTCTGAATTTAGCAGTTTTCGCATATCTCCGGCAAAAAAAGCAGTATTGCTAACGCCGTTAATTTGCGAGTTCACCTTAGCATCTTGAGTAGCCGTATCTACGTACTCTACGCCAATTACCTTTTCTGCTTGCGAAGCAATAAAGTTAGCAATCGTACCGGTGCCTGAGTATAAATCGTAAACCACTTCCTCACCACCCAATTGCGCCAAATCGCGCGTAACTCGGTACAATTGGTAAGCCTGATCTGAATTGGTTTGGTAAAACGATTGGGCACTTACCCGAAACTGCAAATCCTCCATGTGCTCTGTGATGTATGATCGTCCGGAAAATAAGGTCACTTCCAGATCGTGAAGAGTATCGTTCATCTTCCGGTTGATTACGTACTGTAGTGACGTAATCATTGGAAACTTCTCCCGCAAATGATTGAGTAACCCATCAATAGCCTCGGGAGCATGATCGGCATCGCGCCCGAATTGTACCAATACCATTAGCTCACCCGTGTTGGCAGTACGAATCATCAAAGTACGAAGCACTCCGGTGTGCTGACGCATATTGTAATACGGTAACTGATGCTCCTTAGCGTACTGATCCACTGCCAATCGAATGTCGTTAGACGGGTCGGCTTGTAAATAACAGTGCTCAATGGGTAGTATCTTCTCAAAACTACCCGGAATATGAAAGCCCAGTGCCCGCTTATCTATTTTCTCGCCGGAAGTTATCTCTTCGCGAGTAAGCCAACGTTGATCTGAGAAAGCAAATTCCAGCTTGTTTCGGTAGTAGCGCGTATTTTGAGATGGTAAAATGGGATCAACTTCAGGAAAAGGTATTTTACCAATGCGTTCAAACTGGTCAATTACCTGCTGGCGTTTGTACACTAACTGCTGCTCGTAGGGGATGTGCTGCCACTTGCAGCCACCACAAATGCCAAAATGCGAACAAAAAGGCTCAGTACGCTGGGGCGAGTACTGATGAAACGTAACAGCTTTACCTTCCCAAAATTTCTTTCGGGCTTTGGTTACTTTAATATCAACTACATCGCCCGGGGCAGTGTACGGTACAAATACGGCTCGTCCATTGGTATGAACCACGCATTTGCCTTCGGCAGCCATTCGCTCAATAGTTACATTTTCTAGCAGGGGTAATTTCTCTCTTCTAGCCATAGATTAAGTAAAGGTACGCTATTTGTACTTTCTCAGTAATTGATTAAGATATTTGTAAGTAGCCTGACCAACTATTTAGCGAAAATAAGTATCTTTAACATTGAGGGAAGTGAAAATTGCGGAATTTTGTGGTTTTTGCTGGTAAGGATCTAACTTTTAGCGAATGAAGAAGTGTCTACTAAGCTTGCTCCTTTGCTCTGTTTTTCTCAAAACGATAGAAGCGAGCCACATTGTGGGAGGAGAGTTTGAGCTACGGCATATTGAAGGGTTTCAGTATCAGCTCAACCTAATCCAGTACTTCGATGATGTAAATGGCGATCCGGAAGCGGAAGATCTAGAGGCGAGAGTACATATTTTTCGGAAAAGCGACAATGCCTTTATGATGGAGGTGCGATTGAGAAATGTCGGCTCCGAGTTTGTTGACTACACCAACCCTGAGTGTACCATCGACGCCCTCTCTACCCGAAAAATTCTTTATACGGAAAGCATTACTCTTCCATCCAACCGGTATAACGATCCGGAGGGTTACTATGTGGTGTACGAACGCTGTTGCCGTAATAACCTTATTGATAATATTGATCCCTCGGTAAAAGAACGCTCGGGGCAAACCTTTTATCTGGAATTTCCACCGGTAGTCCGAAATGGTAGACCGTTCGTAGATACCACCCCCATTTTATTTCCACCCTTGAGTGATTATGCGGTTATCAATAACCCGTTTTACTTCGATTTTTCAGGAAATGATCCCGATGGAGATTCGCTAGTTTATTCGCTCGCTCATCCGCTAAACAGCTCACTAACTGACCGGGGGCTTCCGCCGCCTACTCCCGCTCCTCATCCGTTGGTTAACCTAGCCGATGGGTATACTCTTAATAACATTATTGCCGGAACCCCGCCCTTACGTATTAGTCAAGAAGGACTGCTTACCGTAACCCCTTCGGATCTTGGATTATTTGTATTTGCTATTAAAGTAGAAGAGTTTCGGGACGGAGAGAAGATTGGAGAGGTTAGAAGAGATTTTCAGATGTTTGTGGTAGATGCCGACCCCGGCGAAACACCCCGAGTACAAGCCAAGGTGAAAGGCGAAACCGGTTTTTATGAAGAGGGTAATACCATAAACTTTGGACTGGAAGACGAGAAGTGCCTAGAACTATTTATTACTGATGCTGACCCCGAAGAAGTAATTACGGTAGAAGCTATCGGGGTAAACTTTGACCAGGATATTCAGGATTTGATTTCTACCAAGTTAAGTATTTTGAATGGCCCTACTGATACGCTAAAATTAGATTTCTGTTTGCCGGATTGCCCCTACGTGCGGGGTCCAATGCTGATTGATATAATTGCTTACGATGATGCTTGTAGTGTGCCCCTTCGCGATACGCTTCGGCTTACGGTAGAGGTAGAAGGGCCACAAAACAGCGATCCGGTTATTGTTGGAAACCCCAACGTACTTAACGTGGATATCAATATAGGCGAAAACTACGAGCTAGAGATTCAGGGACTAGATGAGGATGATGATTTACTAACATTGACGGCGGAGGGCGACGGTTTTAGTTTAAGTGATTTAGGTATTGAGCTACAGGAGCGGCTATTGGTGCCCGGCGAAGTTCGCAAAGTATTAACTTGGACACCCGATTGTTCTGCATTTGATTTTCGTTCGCAGAATGAGTTTACAGTGTTAGTAGAACTAGACGATTTAAGTGAGTGTCAGTTAGGTGAGCCAGATCAGCTACGGGTACGGTTTCGGGTGAGATTACCTGATAATAACCGCCCCAAGATTACACTAGACGGACTGGAAGAAACCGAAGTGACGGTTCGCATTAATGAACTGCTTTCGTTTGATGTGTTGGCTGAAGACGTGGATAGTGATTTGCTAGATTTAAGAGCGGTAGGCGATGGATTTGATCTGGCCGATTACGCAATCAACTTTCCGGGCAACACAGGTATTCGAAACATCAGCTCGCCCTTTAGTTGGCGGCTCTCCTGCAATAATATTGATTTAGCCGAACGTAGCTCGTTTGATATTATTTTTCTTTCTACTGACCAAACCGGTTGTAGTGATCCCGCTACAGATTCGCTTCGTATACGCATTAATGTGCTACCGCCCGACAATGAAGCGCCAACCGTATTTATACAAAACATTGACTCAGACACCGTGCGGGCAGCCGTAGGTTTTCCGGTAGTGCTAGATGTAGTTGGCACCGACGAAAATCAATCAGATATTCTGACTCTTCGCCTGGCCGAAGTAACGCTTGATGGAGAACCGATTGACCTGGAAGTAGTTAATTTCCGATTTAACAACGCTCGCGCTCGGGGGAGAGTACAGTCGCGCTTTTTTTGGAATCCTGATTGTTTCTTGCTTCCGCCTGATTTCGAAGAAGCCACCTTTAAGCTCTCGTTCACAATAGAAGATGACCAGTGCTTCAATAGTAAAAATGATACTACTACTGTAACGCTGGAACTGGGTGTGGCTCCGCTCGACTTTGATGAATTTGAACCCCGCAATGCTTTTACTCCCAATGGCGACGGAACCGGAGATTTCTTTCACCTAAATTTCTGTAACGAAACCAATCGAGATTGTGACCTACCCATTGGTACTTGCGCTAATCAGTTTCAGCGTATTGAAGTTTACAATCGCTGGGGTCGGCTAGTATTTCAATCCAACAGTCCTGATTTTGAGTGGTACGCTGATAAAAGACCGCCGGGCCCTTATTTTTATCTGGTGTATTATTCTAGAGACGTATACAAAGAGCGAGTGTATATCTACTCGCCAGATACTGAGTAAGCTGTGAATCCACTAGATAGGCTAAGCGAAATTGGGCTAGACCTTCCTGAAGTATCAGACCCCGGAGGTAATTATGTCTCGGTAAATATTAGGAATAATATTGCCTATGTAGCAATTCAATTCCCGATCCTCAATGGAGAATACTTGTACACTGGACGTCTGGGAAATGATCTAACGACCGAAGAGGGTTACGAGGCTATGAAATTATGTGCTATGAATGTATTAGCACAAATAAATGGAAAAGTCGGCTTCGAGCATTTGGTTGGACTAAATCATATTGATGCTTATTTTCAAGCCAGTGATGATTGGGACGATTCGCCAGAAGTGGTGAATGGTGCTTCTGACTTATTTACAGCTATTTTAGGAGAAAAAGGACAGCATACGAGAGCGATATTTGGCGTAGAGAAACTACCTAGAAACTTCAGTGTCGGATTAACTACGACATTTACAGTTCTTACTGTATCGAGAGAGGTGTTCCAGTGATACCTAAAATAGCTACTCAAACCGCAGCGATTCAATTGGGTCAAGTTTAGATGCTTTATAGGCAGGGTAGTATCCCGAAAAAATGCCAACACCAATACAGATCAGTAGCGCGCTTAGGATCCAGACCCAAGGTACAATAAACTGCCCCACATCCATAAAGCGAGCTACTACGTTTCCAATGCCCATTCCAAGTAACACTCCGGCTACTCCTCCAATCTGACAAATGACAATAGCCTCCATAAGGAATTGCTGGCGGATACGCTGCGGGGTGGCCCCCAACGCTTTTCGAACTCCAATCTCACGGGTGCGCTCTGTCACCGAAACCATCATAATATTCATTAGAGCAATCGAAGCTCCTAACAATGTGATTAGTCCAATAGAAAATCCGCCAATCCGTAGGTAACCAGTAATTTCCTCTAGCTGCTCACTGAGCGATTTCTTCTCTTCAATCTCAAAAGATAGTTCACTGCCAATAGGGTCCTGGCGAATAGCCTGCATCAGGCTGGTAGCCTCGCCCATAGCTACATCCGTTTGATTACCGGCCGTAACCGAAACAGTAGTCGTATAGTTGAGCGTACTGGCAGTAGCTAACTGTCGCCCTTTATTTAATGGAATAACGATCTTTCTATCGACATTCTCACCTGGGCCTGAACCAACTTCTTCCAGTATTCCAATAATTTTAAAAGGTGATCCTAATAGTGAAATAGTCTGATTTATTGGACTTAACGGAGTGTCAAATAGAGCATCTACGATACTAGCACCGACAATAGCGACGTTGGTGCCCTTTTCTACTTCAAGGCGGGAGAAATTACGTCCACTCTGTAGGCGATACCCCTCTATTCCCAGATAATAATCGTCGGTGCCTTCAACCTGAATGTTGGGATTGGTTTTGTTGGAACCTTTTTTGACTTCTGCACCGCTGGTGATCCGAGCTCGAACCGACACTTGCGCTGGGAAGTTGTAACGTTTGATGAAAGACCTTACATCGCTATAGCGAATAGGTGGGTAGCTTTTCTCGGTGCGCCCCTGCTGGCTGCGACGATTGCCGCCCCGTTTCTCCCGAATGGTAAAGGAGTTCACCCCTAAACTGGCAAAACTATCATCTACTGAAGCCTGAATACCATCGATAGCCGTTAAAATTCCAACCAAGGCTGTGATCCCCAGTGCAATAATCAAAGCAGTGAGGGTAGTTCGTAGTAGATTATCTCTAATTGCCTTGAGGCTTTCTTCTATATTATTAATCAAATTCATAAAGAACGTTACATACGTAAGATAAATTTGGCAAACTAATGATTGTTAATTTAAATTCTTCGCAACTTTTCTGTACTTTCAAAATAATATCTCAGTAATAATATTCCTCATTTTTTGGCAATAAATCGTCAGGATTATTCATTAAAATAGTAACAGGATAGCTTATGAATATGAAATTTGTGTTAACCAGCTTATTGTTGGTATTTATCGGTGGATGGGTACAGGCGTCGTATATATTACTGCCGATGGATCAAGTACAATCTAACCACTTAAAAGCCTACGGAATTGCTTATTGGGTGTTGCAGCAAGACGGCGAAGTTGATTGGTTGCTAAACTACCGGGGCGGGAGCTTCGCTAGTAAGCACTACCAAAAGCTGGAAAACGAATGTGTGATTCGGGGAGTGAGTTACGAAGTAATCTCCGATGCGCAGTACAATCAGATTATCAGTGTAATTGCCAGCCCATCATCTAATAAAGATCTGATGAAGCTAGAGAAGCATCCTAAAATTGCGGTTTACTCTCCTAAGAGTAAGCAACCTTGGGATGATGCAGTAACCTTGGCACTAACCTATGCCGAAATTCCCTACGAGGTGCTATTTGATGATGAGGTGATGTACGACAAGCTACCGGAGTACGATTGGCTACATTTGCACCACGAAGATTTTACCGGGCAATACGGGAAGTTCTACCGCATCTACCGTAATGCTCCTTGGTACATTGAGCGGCAGCGTAATTACGAGAAAACGGCTCACGAACATGGCTTCGATAAAGTTTCTCAGTTGAAATTAGGCGTGGTGAAGAAAATCCGGGACTTTGTTTCTGGGGGAGGATTTATGTTTGCCATGTGTTCGGCTACCGATACTTACGATATTGCCTTGGCTGCCGATGGAGTGGATATTTGCGGTCCTATGTATGATGGCGATAACGCCGATCCAAATGCTCAGGAAAAACTACAGTTCGGCAATACCTTCGCTTTTCAAGATTTTCAGATTGTCTACAACCCTTACGAGTACGAGTATTCCAATATTGATGTTGATCCTCGTTCTCGCGGTTTAAGTCAGGATAATGACTTCTTTAACTTATTTGAGTTCTCGGCCAAGTGGGACCCGATTCCAACCATGCTTACCCAAAACCACGAGCGCATTGTGAAAGGGTTTATGGGACAGACTACCGCTTTCCGCAAAAGCCTGATTCGCCCCGATGTAGTGGTGCTAGGCGAAACCCGATCGGCGGGAGAAGCCAAGTATATTCACGGAGTATTTGGAAAAGGCTTCTGGACGTTCTACGGCGGGCACGACCCCGAAGACTACCAACATCGCGTAGGTGAAGCTCCCACTGATTTAAACCTGCATCCCAACTCCCCCGGTTACCGGCTTATTCTGAATAATATCTTGTTTCCGGCAGCGAAGAAGAAGAAGCAAAAGACCTAATTAGATAATTAACGGATGAACCAATTTTGTTTGGGTTCTGGCTCACGTTTACAGCTATTAACTTTTACGGACTATATTTATCAGTCGTTCAAGCTCAAGGCTTAGTATTTTTATTTTGCTTAACAACTTTTTTCGGAGTGGTAATGCTAGTAAAGGTGCTGGCTACTTACAAACACCTTATAATCCAAGATTGCACCACTTTGATAGTGAAACGCTTAGTCGGAAAAAACCAAACGATTAATCTTGATACTGACTTAGCCTATTGGGAGGAAAAGCTTTGGATAAACAGAGGGCAGCAGATTCGTCGGTTGCTAATAAACTCAACCGAAGGCTACGTAGGATAATTAGATGCTGATAATTCAGAAAAATACGAAGAACTTCATCATCTTTTAAAAAACAAGATATAGTGAGTTAGAAGCCCGCTAATCTACTTTTGCTTTTCCACGAACACTACTTTCTTAGTTTCGAAGAAATCCTCTTCAAAGAAATCAGTGAGAGAATATAAGCGATGCGACAGATTGGTTTCTTTCAATTCCTCAGTCAAATCCCCTCCTTTCAAACAAAGCATTCCATTAGGCAATTCGTGCTGTGAATTGGGCGAAATTCCCTTGCGGCACCAAGTCCAAAGTAGCTGAAGGCGAGCCACTGCTCGGGTAACTACAAAATCGTACTGCCCCTTCACTTTTTCTGCCCGAATATGCTCAGAGGTGACATTATCTAATTCTAATGCCTCGGCTACGGCCTGAGCAACTTTGATTTTCTTACCAATGGAGTCCACCAAGTGGAAATGAGTTTCCGGAAGTAGAATAGCTAACGGAATACCCGGAAAGCCGCCGCCGGTACCTACATCCAACACTCGGGCATTGGGAAGGAAAGACATTACCTTGGCAATTGCCAGTGAATGCAGCACATGATGCAGGTAGATATTATCAATATCCTTCCGGGAAACTACGTTGATCTTTTCGTTCCACTCTTGGTATAATGGATAAACCTTTGAGAATTGTTGCTTTTGCTGTTCACTAAGATCAGGGAAATAGTGGTAGATACGGTCAAGCTGCTGGGGTGGATTCATGATGAGTAATGAATAATGATTGATGGGTTCAACTATTATTCATTTGTCATTCTAGATGTGTTCTTTCTTATTTTTCACTAACTCGTACATGAGCTCCCGAGCGCGGTGTAGTTGGGCCTTTACCGTGCCCAGGGGGGCGTCCAGTTCTTTAGCAATTTCATCATAGGAGAATTCTTGGAAGTAGCGAAGTTTTACTAAACGTTGGTACTTGGGAGGCAATTTGGTTACAAAAGCTCGTACCAATTCTTTTTTCTGCTCATTAATAGCTTCTTCCTGCGGATCAAGATTATTATCCTCTATATCAATATTCACTGCATCGCCATTATCATCTTTAAATGAAGTGTTGAGGCTGAGTGTTTCCAGTTTTTTCTTCCGAATAAAGTCAATGGCATTATTTGTAGCAATTCGGAATAGCCAAGTACTAAACGTGTAGTCTTTCTTAAACCGATGGAGGCTCTTAAATGCTTTAGCAAACGCTTCAATGGTTAAATCTTCAGCATCATCAACATTACGCACCATCTTAAGTACCATATGGTAAACGGGCTTCTTGTAGCGACGCATTAACTCAGCGTAGGCTTGCTCATCATTTCTCTTGGTAGCCTCGTCAATCAGCCGAAAATCTTCTAACGCCTTTTTGGAAAAATCTTTTTTTATTTCCATCGGATATGTTTTGAAAGCAGGGCAATGGGGCCAATGCTCATATAGTAAATAACGTATAAAAAATCGAATATTGGCAGCATATGTAAGGGAATTGAATCATTCAACTTGTTAGATGCACTACGAAATGCGAAAGCCATCATTCCCCAACGTACTAGCATACCCAGCAAAGCCAAAATCCATGCTCCGGTAAACAATAATAATCCCCCCGCTAACCAAACACCTATTGTTGTCAGCGAGAACGCTCCCAACCACCGTTTATCTCGCACTTTATAGAATTTCCCAACACTCAAATGACGAACTTTCTGACGAATATACGCTCGCCAACTCGTTTTCGGAACCGAGATCATTTGGCTCTCCTGATGAATAGCAATTGTTGTGTTCTTATCAGTTGCGTGCTGATTTACGAAAATATCATCATCCCCTCCTGTAAGGTGCCAAAACCCACGAAACCCTCTTTTATCTAAGAAAAACAATTTTCGGTACGCTAAGTTCCGGCCAACTCCCATATATGGGTATCCTCTCAAAGCAGCACCCAAGTATGTCATGCCCGTATGTAGTGTTTCGTAGCGGATGAATCCATTGAGCAGTCCTGGTAAAGTCTGATAAGGGGAATAGCCTAGTACAAATTCACAATCAGAAGACCAAGCCTGGACCATTTTACAAATCCAAAATGAACTAACAGGACGGCAGTCGGCATCGGTTAATAATAGATGCTGATAACGGGCAGCTTGTATTCCCAAGGTTAATGCATATTTCTTGCCCCCCACATGCTCAGGGCGGTCGCGCAACCAAACAATTTTCAGGTTGCTAAGCTTCTCTTTTTGAGCTAATAGAAAATCTAAGCTACCATCGTACGACGTATCTTCTACTACGACGATCTCGTAGGTAGGATATTGTTGATTACACAGTAGCGGTAACAGAATTCTCAAGTTGGCTATTTCGTTATAAGCACAGACGATAATAGAGATAGGCGGTTGATGAGAGGTAGTTGACGTAGGTAAATGATAGGTTTTCCAAATTGCGTAGAGTGTGTAGTACCAATACAACTGGAAAAGCCCAGCGGCGACAAAAACAAACACAGCAACCCACTCCATAAATTTGTTGGACTTAGCAATTTTGGAACATAATTTGTAGATTTAAGCAAAAGCGCAAAACTACTCCTTCCATCGTTTTAAGACAAATAGCTCAATCCAAGGCTAGGCCAAATGAAAACCTTGGTGAATTAAAATAAGGTTAGCAAAAATTTAGCACCGTGACAATAGATTTCTTTTTAGTAGCGATTATAATTCTCTTTGTACAGTACACAGGAGTATACTTATTCATTCGCTTGGGTAGCCGATGGGCTCAACAACATTCAGTGCTGTTTTATACCTCAGCAGCTTTGGTGGGCACATTAGGCTTTAGCCTGATTTTCTCGCTATACAAGTGGCACTTTGGTTTTACTTTTGTTAGTGTCGACTACGAATTTGCCCGTAACTGCTTAGGGCTACTTACTTTTTTGATGATAGGCAAAATATACGGTCTAATGCCGGTAGAATTCTTGGTTCGCCATTTACCTATTCACTTTAACTAATTTATCGCTTTTTGCCCTGTGAGTCAGCTATCAGCTAAAGCGGCTACCAATGCATCGGCCCCTTTCTTCAAATCTTCCCAAGGGGTATTGAGTGCTGGAACAAAACGGATAGTATCCTTTCCAACGGCACCCGCAATTACGTTATGATTCAGCATGCGTTCCGCTACCGGACGCGCGGACTGATTGAGTTTTGCTCCAATCATTAATCCCACACCACTTACTGTAGTGATTGATGGATTCTCGACGGCAAGTTCACAAAGGTAACCCATCAATCGAGCCCCAGAAATATTCGCTTGTTGAGCTAAATTTTCTTCTTCGATAACCTCTAACGTTGCAAGAGCCGCCGCGCAAGCCAACGGATTACCACCGAAGGTAGACCCATGATCGCCTTTATTCAGCGCATCAGCAATCTTTTGAATGCACAATGTTGCTCCGATAGGAAAACCACTCCCCAGTGCTTTAGCCATTGTAATCACGTCGGGCTTTACCCCGAAAAGTTGATAGGCCATCGGTTTACCGGTTCGTGCAACCCCACACTGAATTTCATCAAAGATTAGTACAATATTATGCTCATCGCACCATTGGCGGGCTGCTTGAAGAAACTCCAGTTGTGCTACTTTTATGCCCTCAGCCCACTGCACTGGTTCCACTAATACGGCCGCTACATCGTCAGAGTAAGCATTTTCCAGCGCATCAATATCATTGTAAGGAATTTTAGTGAACCCGGCGGGGATGGGATCGTACCCTTCCTGATACTTGGAGCTACCCGCCGCAGTAGTGGCTAACGTTCTTCCGTGAAAGGCTCCTTCAAACGTAATAATAGTCCCTCCTCTTCCGTGTTTGTGCGCGTATTTACGGGCTATTTTTACCGCTCCTTCTACCGCCTCCGCCCCGGAGTTGGATAGAAATATACGATCCATCCCTGAAAATTGAGCCAGTTTTTGAGTGAGCTGTGCCTGCGGTTCGGTCAGTAGCAAATTAGAAACGTGCATTAATTGACCTGCTTGCTGCTGGATAGCTTCCACTATTTTAAGGTGGCAATGGCCTACGCTGGTTACGGCGATTCCGGCCAACATATCGATATATTCTTCGCCATCTGTATCCCACAATCGGCTACCTTTTCCTTTTGCTAAGGTAATTGGGTAACGGTTAAAAACGGGTAGGTAGTATTGTTGGTCTAGTTCGGTAGGGTTCATGAATTTAGGGGTTAGGTTTTGGAGATTGGGTATTAGAGATAGATTGCAGAAACTTTACTTTAAAAGGATTTTTTGATGTAGTTCAGCGGCTTTTATAAATATACTTCCTGTGCATCCTGTACATCCCCTTCCAAACCCCAACACCTAATACCCAATCCCTAGTTATTAAGGAGCTAAACGTTGAATTTTCCACCTATCTTCCTCGAGCTGGTAGTAAATGCGATCATGCAAGCGGCTGGGGCGACCTTGCCAGAATTCAAAGGACAGTGCGGTGACGGCGTAACCACCCCAGTGCGAAGGCTTGGGTATTTCTTGGCCATTATACTTCTGCGTAAAGTTTTCCTTTCGCTCTTCCAGTACGCTACGATCAGTAATTGGTTGACTCTGCGGGGAAGTCCAGGCTCCGATTTGACTAGCGCGGGGCCGACTGTGGAAATATTCGGTAGAAGTTTGATTGTCTAATACGGCCACGGTTCCCTCAATGCGCACTTGACGTTCCAGTTCAGCCCAGAAAAAAGTTAGTGCTACCTGGGGATTCTTTTCCATTTCATTACCCTTCCGGCTTTGGTAATTTGTGTAGAAAATGAATCGGGGGCGACCTTCCGCACGGTTTTCTATTCCTTTCAACAGCACAATTCTGCCCGAAGGCTTTCCACTGGGGTCAGCCGTAGCCAAGTGCATGGCGTTAGGTTCGGATAATTGAGCGTGACGGGCTTCTTCAAACCACTGATTAAATTGCTCAATCGGATCAGAGGAAACATCGGAAATATCGAGAGATTTTTGGGAATAATCCTGCCGCATATCCGCAATAGAGGCACTCATAAGTAAGTGTGTTTAGAAGGGTGGAGCATCTTGTGAAGGAGGGGTCGGAAGATCACCATCAGAATCATTTTTCTTAAAGTCAGGATCGTTCGCTTTACTGGTGTAGGTAATGATATTGGAGGAATCATTAAACTCCTGTCCACCGCTGGCACTTACTAATGAACTTCCGTAGTTGGTGTTACCCATTGGATCGTCCAGATTAGTAAAGCGAGTGTACTTTCCAATAAACTTCAGGTTGACTGTATCCAGCGCACCGTTTCGGTGTTTAGCAATCATTACTTCACCCACGCCCTGTACCGACTGCCCTTCTTCGTTTTCAGTAAGCCCATAGTATTCGGGGCGATACAGGAACATCACCATATCGGCATCCTGCTCAATACTACCCGACTCCCTCAAATCCGACAGTTGCGGACGTTTGTCACCACCTCGGGTTTCCACTGCTCTACTGAGCTGAGATAGGGCAATGACCGGAACGTTAAGCTCTTTCGCCAGATTCTTCATCGCTCGCGAGATAGAAGCAATCTCCTGCTCCCGGTTTCCACCGTTGTTCTTGGAAGAGTCTCCTGACATTAGTTGCAGATAATCCACTACAATGAGCTCAATATCGTTTTGAGCTTTCAGGCGACGGCACTTAGAGCGTAGCTCCCGAATAGACAGCGCCGGAGTATCATCGATAAAAATAGGAGCTTCGGTTAAAGCGGCGGTTTTACTGTAGAGTTGCTGCCACTCGTGGTCCAGTAGATTTCCCTTTTTGATCTTATCACTTTCTAACTCAGCCTCGGCACTGATCAGACGATTAACTAGTTGCACCGACGACATCTCCAGTGAAAAAATAGCCACCGAATGCCCAAAGTCAACCGCTGCATTTCGCAGTGCAGAAAGGATAAACGCGGTTTTCCCCATTCCGGGCCGGGCCGCGATAATAACTAAATCGGACCGCTGCCAACCAGAGGTGAGCCGGTCGAGTACTGCAAAGCCGGTAGGCACTCCGGTTAGGCCATCTTTGCGCGACTTCTTGGCTTCTAGTTCGGTAAGTGCCTCGCGCATCATGGAGCGCATATCGGCGTAGTTCTTTCGGATGTTCGCTTCCGATACGCTGAAAATACGCTGCTCCATTTTATCGAGTAGCGAAAAAGTATCGGTGGTATCTTCGTAGGCTTCTTGTTGAATTTCGGACGCAATGGTGATTAGCTCGCGCTTAATGGCCATTTCGGATACAATGCGGGCGTGGTATTCAATGTTAGCGGCAGAGCTTACCCGCTGGGTTAATCCACTAATTTCAAATGCTCCTCCGGCTAACTCTAGCGTTCCGCTTTTACGCAGTTGGCTGGTAACGGTGAGGATATCTACCGGTTCAGATTTGTCAAACAGCTCTAGAATCGCTTTGTAGATCTCCTGATGGGCTTCCCGATAAAAGCTCTCTACCCGGAGAATTTCGATAACCGTAGTAAGAGCATCCTTTTCTAGCATGAGCGCGCCCAACACCGCCTCTTCCAAATCAACTGCTTGCGGCTGCACTTTGCCAGTAGCCGGATTGTTTTCTAAAATTTTTCGCATCCGGTTCCGGGTGTAGTCCCCACCTCGTATCGTTAAGTCTCGGCGGGATTGCCCATCACCTGGTCTGGCAGTATTCATAGATATTGGTTAGCGATTTTCATCTGGAACGTCTACCGCTACCGCGGTAATCTCATAAGTTAGAAAAAATAGCCTAAGCACCCAACCACTTTCTGGTTTTCCTTTTTTCTGATTGGGGGGAGCAAACATACTAAAAAGTCAGCCTAAATTTTATACGTTAGGCTGACTAAAATATGAGAAGCTGATTCGTTCAGTGAAGTGATAGTTTCACTGCTTTGAGCTGATTTTCTGATGTTCAGTTGGTTATGATTTATATACTGAGCAGTGCCTCGAGAAAACTCATATTACTATTTTTTTCTTTCACCATAAACAGCGGAATATTGGTCTGGTAGGCAAGCAGTCGTTCGGCCACGCTACCTAGCAAGATAGAAGCCGCAGCAGTACGGCCCCGAGAGCCAATGATCATCAGATCCACATCTTTCTGCTGAGCAAAGCCAAACAGTTCATCATCAATTTTGGCATCTTCGCTGAGTTGGTAGCGCATTTCAAAAACATCTTCCTGTAGGCTGTTGCTAGCAAAGAACTTTTTGGATTCCTTTTTAGCGTTCTCCTCCATAATTTGGCTAAACTCCTCATGGCTCTTACCGGTTTTAGAGTAGCCCTTCGGAATCTGATAAACGTGATGCCCGTAAATAGTGACATCCTCCCCTTCCTTAGTAAACTTAACTGCCTGGGTCAACGCCATCTTTGCGTGATCAGAAAAATCGAGGGCTACCGCGATTTTGTCAATCTTTATATCAGCATTCTTTGGTACGAACAGCACCGAACTGGCACTGATTTCAGCCACCTTAGCTAGATTTATTTTTGTTGAGGAACTTTCAGGTTTCCCCAAAATAATAAGATCAGTGTCTTTCTGTTTCCCGTAGCGAATCAGTTCGTCAGTAGGTTTGCCTTGTAGTACATCAATTGATATCTGAGTGCTCTCGCCGTGAGGAAAATAATTATCAATAAGATGCTGTATTTCGTGCTTGATCGTTTCGTCTACCGGGGCCAATACGTCATGGTACTGCTTGGCTAAATCTTCGGGAAGATCAAGCGTATCAGCTACGTGAACGAAGTATACAGAATCAGCATCCATAATGTGACTCACAACAGATGCGTAGCGCACTACTTCCTCATCTAGATTAGTTAAGTTTACCGAAATTACAATGCGTTTCAATTCATACATACGAAAAAAATTGTAGGTTGTAAGATAAGCCAATGTGTTGCCTAAATTAGGAATAATGCTGCCTAACAGCAATCCTTCCCAGAAATATCATTCTTTAGCTTGTGATAAGAACGCCAAAAACTGCTCAGCTTACCTGATTCGTTGGTTTTAAAGCGGATGACTAAACTAGTTTTTCTAATTGAACAAAAATTGATTTTAGAACGCAATTTTGTATTTTAAGATATTAAACAAAACAACCTAAAATATGAATTCATCTCGAAGAAATTTCTTGGCAAAATTAGGCAGTGGCACGGCAGGTGCTTTGGCCGCTCCTGCCGTACTTGGTGCTCAATCTAGAACAAAATTAGCTCCCAGCGATCAGGTCAATATTGCGGTGGTGGGCGTACGAAATATTGGCTGGGCCAACCTGCGCTCGCACTTGCAGATACCGGGCGTTAACTGCGTTGCGCTCTGCGATATAGACCAACGGATATTAGACGAGCGAGTGAGTGATGTGGAAAAAATGGCGGGCAATCGCCCGAAAACCTACAGCGACTTTCGCAAACTCTACGAACATCCCGACTTGGATGCGGTAATTTTGGGTACTCCCGACCATTGGCACGCGGTACAAACCATTAAGGCCTGCGAAGCGGGGTTGGATGTGTACGTAGAAAAACCATTGGCTAACTCGATTGAAGAATGTCAGGTGATGGCCGAAGCGGTAAATAAGTACGGGCGCATTGTGCAGGTAGGTCAGCAGCAACGTAGCAGTGAACATTGGCAACCCGCAATGAAATTGATTCGAGATGGAAAAATTGGACGCGTAAACTTTGTGCGAGCCTGGAACCACAGTGGCGCTGATCGTATTGTGCAACCCAAGCCCGATACCGCGCCACCGCCCGAAGTAGACTACAAACTGTGGCTAGGCCCGGCTCCCGAGCGACCGTTTAATGAAAACCGGTTCCACGGCTCGTTCCGCTGGTACTGGGACTACGCCGGAGGCAAGATGACCGACTGGGGAGTGCATTTGATAGATCTGGTACTACTGGGCATGGATGCTACCGCTCCTAATTCGGTGATGGCCTCTGGTGGCAAATTTGCTGACCCCGGTAGTGCAATGGAAACCCCCGATACCATGAGAGCCATCTACGAATTTGATTATTTCATTATGGTGTGGGAACATAATATGATTAACCGGCTAGGCCCTTACGGGAAAGACCATGGAATTGAGTTTGTAGGCGAAAAGGGCCG
>NZ_JBARYM010000250.1:0-5725 GCF_049647865.1 Tunicatimonas sp.
GGACATGAGCCACGGAGATATTTGGAAAGTGGGTGAAGAAAAGGAGGCTTTGTACCGCGAACTCTATCAACCTCACATTAAGCCTACAAAGGGTTTGATTACCTTTCTGTCAGAAGTAGTTCGGCAGCGCATTCCCCGCACGGTTTCTACGTCGGCTCCCCCGGCAAACGTAGATTTTACATTACAGCATACTGGGCTGCGAAGTTATTTTTCCACCATCATTGATTCTACCATGGTCGCCCACGGCAAGCCCCACCCGGAAGTCTACCTAAAGTCAGCCAAAGCATTAGGTATTGATCCAGCGCAGTGTATTGTATTTGAAGACGCGATCTTGGGAATTCAAGCCGGAAAAAATGCCGGAATGAAAGTGGTCGGTGTGGCCACTACGCATACTCGCGAAGAATTGGAAGCGGAAAATACCGATTTAGTCATCGATGATTTTTGTGGTTTGACCCTAGAACAACTCAGAAAGCTCAATAGATAGCCCCAGTTAAGGACAAATCAGCAAACAATAAGCTAATGATTTACTACCTATCCAATTACTTACGCCAGGTGACAGCGTACCCATTGGTGGTATTGGTGATAGGGCCAGTTGTTCCGGTAGCAACTTCCAGCCACCATATTTGAGCACCTTGCTCGGTATTCATGGAATAAATAATAAAATCACCGTCGGGCGACCAGGATAAGTTAGGAAGCAGGTCACCGTGGTCGGCCTGTAAAAGTAGTTCAGTCTGACCAGTGGCAATATCCAGCGTTTTGATAGCGTAGATCACCACATCTTCACTATTAATAATTCCGCTACTGCTTACCACTTCGGCAAATACTAGCGTTGATTCATCAGGCGACCAATCCAGGGCTTGCAACAATCCACTTCGCTGATAAACAACCTGAGGGGTAATAGCTGATCCTGATACTTCAGCTACAAAGAGTTGGTTATCGTAATAATAAGCCAACTTACCCGATGAAGACCATTTGGGGGCAAAACCATAAACCTCATCATTAAGTACTTCATTCGTATTGGTATCAAATAGGTAAAGCCAACAAATATCGTCGGAATTAAGTCCAAATTCTGGAGAGCGGTTACGGCCGCATACGTTCAGTATTCCTCGGTTTCTATCTACATCCCAAGCGGTTCGTCGTACTTCTACATCTAATGCCGCCCGGTTGTCAACCGCACCGGAAAAATTAAACACGCCAGGCTCGCCTCGGGTAATATACACTACTTCCTGACTGCCATCTATAGAGTTGTAACGGGTTACATCGCTGCCACCGCCGGGCACTACAGTAGCGTCGCTGGGAGCTTCCGGGTTGAAAACTTTTTGAGAAAGTACAAATTGATTATCATCAAACCACTGAGGGGAACCATCTACTATGGTAGCGTCAACCTGATTGAAGATGACTCGATCAGTGCCATTGGGAAGCATGGTGGCAACTAGTTTCTCTTCTGGAGACAGGTCATAAAAGATAAGTCGACTATTGCCAGCGTAGTTTTGTAGGGCATCTGGCATTGGCGAAGGCTGGGTTAACCGAATGACACCCTCAGTGACAATAACATCATCTATATAGATAGTAGTAGAACTGGTAGCAGTAAAGTCTTGAGCCTCAAAAACAACAAACAAAGGCGAAGGAGCATCTAACCATGTATTAATATCTTGACGGGTAACTAAAAAGTTAATTCGGTTCCATCCACCCGCTCCTCCTTCCTCTTGGGAGGGGGCACCTAAGAAGTACGCATTGGTGCCGAAGCCGTAAGTTCCATTAGGGGCATTGGTCAAAAAAACGTTAAAATCTAAACTGGGTATAGCACCCTCAGCCCGTACTAGAAAGGAAACGGTCAGTAGCTCTGGTACGGCAGTTAGCTCAATTTCCTGAGCCGCTACCGCGTTTACTGTGAAAGTAATACCACCCGCCTCAGAGCACTCCTGAGTAGTGTTGATAATGAGTGATTGCCCTTGATCGGTTGCTCCTACTTGCGCACCCCCGCAGGTAAACCAGGCTTCGTCCGACTCAAAATCGCCGTTGCTAATAAGATTGTTTAGTGGTTGAGGTTCCGGGATAAGACTCTCGTCGTAGGTAGGAGTGGCCGCCTCGCCAGTTAATCCGCCGGGATTATCAGGGGTTTCATCATCGGGAGAGCAGGCTATTATCAAAATAAGTGTGCTCAACAAGAGTGAGGAAAGTCTCATAGGTAAAGTTGTTTCTTTAATTATTCTTAAGGCACTTACTGCTGACGAAGGTGGATAATACTTTGTGCTTCTACTAAAGATATAAAGCAGTGAATGAGTAAATAGTTACTCCTTATTCATTTCTTATAGCGCAGGCTACGAAGTTTTCGTTAGTTATGGGGTGAAAGAGAACACAGAGGTGGAAAGCTATCGTTCGGCCAACACTTGCGAGATATTGGTGCGGTACGCCTGGATCGCCGGAATTAGTGAAGCAATCAGCCCTACTACCAAGCTGCCTACCAAAATCCATAGTTCTTCGGTAAGCAACTGACTGGCATCAATACCTAACTGCCCCGGACGAGCGTACAGTTGAGTAGCCGCGTAGATGACCAAATGCCCTAGTAACAATCCTAATAAACAGCCCACTAGCGTGATAATTAATCCTTCTAAGATTACATGAGCAAATAGTAGTTGAGGGGAAGCACCTAACGAGCGCATCACCGCCAAATCGTACCGACGGGCCTTTAAAGAGTTGTACAAAGCGATGAAAATACTTAGGGCCGCAATTATCACAATTACGTAAGCGAACCCCTGAAGCATATCCACCCCCACGCCAATTAATGAGAACAAGCGAGCGGTTTCGAACGGAGGGGAAGCTGCTTGCATATTGGTGCGCTCATTGATGTAGCGGGGTAGCTGAACGGCCGCCATCGGCGAGCGAAATTGCACCAGCAGCGAAGTGATCTGATCACCTTCAGCCGGTAATCCCTGTTTGGTAATGGCTTCATCACTTCCATGCACATGGCCGTCGTGATCATGATTTTGCTCGTGGTCGTGATCGTGACTGGCTTCGGCGTGAGTAGTATCGGCTTCGGGGCTATGGTCGTGTACTTGCCATACACTTTCTAGCGAAGTGAGAATAAGGTTATCCACCACTCCTTGCGTAGGAGATAATACTCCTACCACCGTAAACTGTTGTTCATCGTGCACATTCAGTCCATCATCCATAAAGCCGTGGCTACTGGCAAAAGTATTATCAACCGTGAGGCCCGACTGCTGGGCTACGGCGGCTCCTAGGGTAACTTCCAGCGGTTTCTCCCAGCGAGTGCCTTCGGCTACTTCTAGCTGATAGAGATCAAGGTAATCGTAGTTGGTACCCACAATTCGGTATCCCTGGTAGCTGTCCCCCAATGAAAGGGGAATGGTGTTTTTAATGAGCCGGTTGCGAGAGAGTTTCTTAGCTTCTTCCAAAGCAATATTGCCGGTAGGGTAATCCATATGAAAAATACTAGACAGAATAATTTGAAGTGGACTGCCCTTAGCCCCTACCACCAAATCAATGCCCCGGCTGTTCTGGGTGAGAGACTTTTCCACTTGTTTGCTGGCCAATAGCAAAACGGTAATAATCGCAATGCCTAACGCCAGCAATAATATGTTAAGGAGCGTATTGAGCGGCTTGGTTTTAATGTAACTTCCGCTGAGCTTCAGTAGGTTCATGCCGTAGTAAGCGTCAGTTGTTGAGGAACATGGTCTTTTACGCGTTGGTCGTGGGTAACAATCAGCAAGGTGGCCTGGTGAGCCTGGGCTTGGCTCTGTAATAGTTCCAACACTCGTTGACAGTTTTCATCATCCAAGCTAGAAGTGGGTTCGTCGGCTAAAATCGCAACCGGATTGTTGAGCACTGCTCGGGCAATGGCAGCTCGTTGGGCTTCACCTTGGCTGAGGGTGGTAACGCGGGCAGTACGCCTATGGTCTAACGATAGCGAAGCAAGTGTCTTGCGGATAACCTTTCGGTTTTGTTTTACCCCGGCCAGATACTGCGCCAGTAGAAGATTCTGTTCTAAGGTCAATGAGCCTAATAAATGAGGTTGCTGAAAAATCAAGCCTAGTTTCTGACCTCGGAAACGATCGATGGCACTACCACTGAGCTGGGTAATATCCTGGGTGCCAATCATAATTTTTCCCCGACTAGGACGTAACAGTCCAGCTAATAAGTGGAGCAGGGTAGTTTTACCACTACCGGACGCTCCCAATAGTACTGCGTGTTCACCAGCACTAACCGACCAATCTGGAAATTGAAACGGATCAGAGCGTGGGGTATACTGAAAGGAAACGTTTTCAATCTGAATCATATTGGCCAAGATACTGAAGCAGAAGGAAGAAAAAAAACATGAGCAAGCCGGAGACAGGAGTCGGGAGACCGAAGACCGGAATTAGAAAACTGGGCTTCGGAATTTGAGGGCATATAATAGCAGTTGGAAGTTCTCTTCTTAATGTAAAGAAGGTTCTAACTATGCATATTTCCAGCTTCCGGCTTCCGTTATTTATCCCTTAGTGTCCGCCCGAGTAGCATAGCGAACACATCGGACTGGTCATCTAAAGCAAGTACTACGTGGCGTCCTTTGCCTCGTAAAATCGCAATTCCATCCGGGTAAGGCTGGAAGTTCAGAATCTCATTAAGCTGAATAGGTTTTTCTTGCTCATTGGCCCGATAAATCAACCGTTGGCTAGTAAGATAGATTTTACCTTCCTTGGGTTTTTCCTGTTCATTATTAGGTAGTACAGAGTCTGCGGTAGGCTGCCAGTAATCTCCTTCGGCTAACTTAGTACGAATGGGTTTAGGTTCAGAGATCAGTAGCTGATTCGGAGCATCGCGCCAAGTGGCATTAGTCAGAAAGCAGCAGGTTTCCCCTTTTGGTAGTTCTAACGGCACGTGGATGGTCGGTAGCTCTCCATTCTCTAGCTGCCATAATAAACGGTGCTTGGCTAATTGCTTTCGGGTTTTAGCCCCTGACTGAGGTTTTAATTCTAGGTGCTCGGCTAAGATGTCTAGTTCTTCTTCTTCCTTCACTTTCAACGGCTCATTAGTTATTGCACCAATAATAAGCTCCATTACAATAGATGTAGCGGTATGCTGTTGAACTCGGTTAGCTACCTCAGCCGGAAGCTGTAGTTTAGTCTGTATATTTTTTAAAAAGCGGCGTTCTTTTTCATCTATTCGCTGATCTGCTAAAGCTGTTTCTAATTCTCGTCCGTGTACCTCCTGGCAAACTCGATGATGCGCTAAATCTATATCTTTATCGCTTAACCCTAGCAGGCGCTTTAAGTGCTTGAGGCGTTTAATTTCTTCTTCATCCAAATGATTATCGTCAAAGCAGTAGCGGAGGTACGCTTTGTAGAGTTCCCGTAGCGAGCCATCGGTGAAATCGGTATATAGATTCAGTTCGTATTTTTTGACAATCGCTAGAATATCGGCAGGAGTAACCTCTAATGTTGGCTTTTCCGATAGCAGGTTATTGATTTCCAGAACGGCATTCTTCTCAGATTTCTGCCCTCGCATCTTTCCCCAACCCGAGACTGACTCTAGGTTCGACTTATAAAATGGTTGTGTTTCCATGACATTGTAAATCAGACAATTCAGCAATATAAGCTGATTTTAGTCGACAGTCAATAGGGGGGCGGAAGACCGGAGCCCGAAATCCGGAGATTAAAGTCGAGAAAGGGTGGAAGGGTGAAACGGTGAAGGGTATGAGGGTGGAAGGGTAAAAAGGCCGCCGTGG
>NZ_JBARYM010000251.1:0-4333 GCF_049647865.1 Tunicatimonas sp.
TTGAGGAAAAGTTTATCATCGGGAATTAGCTGTAGTGCTACGCCGGGACCTTGGTAGCGTACTTCCAACACCTGCGGTCCCCAGCGTTCAAAGAAAGTCAACCGAATGGGGTGGTACCCGGCGGCTAGTTGCACCCGGCCTGACTTTTCCTGGGCTTCGGCTTTTCGGCCATCGTTATTAATAATTTCTTGTCCGTCTAAGTAGAAGTTACTGCCATCGTTAGCATTCACGTGAAAGGTATACTCCCCGGCCTGCTCAACAAGCAGGTAGCCTTCGTAGACAAATCCCATGGTATAGAATTTTCCAATAGCCGGATCAAAAGTGAAGTTGGGCAATGTACCCTGGCTAGCGGGGGTGAGTTGGTCAAAGTTAGGTAAAGCCGACCACTCGCCTACGTAGTAGCTATAGTGCAAGCCTGACTCGCCCACTTCAGCAGTAGGTGGCAGTGGGGTCTCGGGAGCCTCGGGTGAAGATGAAGGATCATCGCCTTCTTTTACTTCGTAAGATGCAACTGAAGAGGTAGCTATTTCCCCTTGGTCATCCTGCACTCTTGCTTGGACTTGGTATACACCCGCCGATACTGATGGCCAAGTATAGGTAACGTATCCCTGCTCAACTGATGGAGATTGCTCGTTAATTTGTTTTCCATCTACCCAAAAAGAAGCTTTAGCGATTTTACCATCGCTATCGCTAACTTCAGCTACTAAAGTAATATCGTCTCCTGCCAAGTAAGCAGCTTCTGATGGCTGAACAAGTTGGACAACCGGTGGGTTGTTATACGTGGGACTAGCCGATGTTTCTGTCTTCTTTAGAAAGAAAGCAAGCTTGGCCACGGGTGAGCTATACTCTATATTGAGTATTCCGTCGTTAACAGTCACGGTCCGCTCTACCGAGAAAGAGTGCTGACTCCCCGAAAATTTACGACCATCCAGACTACTGATAACTTGGTTGTTTTCTACCTTTACCGAAATATCACCATTACTCATCTCAGATGTCTTTTTGAAGATGAAAGTGATTTGGTATCCACCGTTCTCTACCGGAATTGCGTACGACTGTTTATTGGCAGTAGTGCGAAATGGAACAGTAGAAAATGCACTATATGAAAATAATAAGCTAACTAGTAGTAAAGTGAATAAGCGTAGTACCGGTATGCGCGATAGTAAGGGCTTTGTACTAGGATTTTTCCAAACGTTCGTTTCCATCAATTGAAAAATTTAGTGTTGATCTAGTTTTCTCAGCGGCAGTAAGTCTGTCGCTTTTAAGGCCTAGATTGCAAAAACCGTAGCCCGGTAGGCTAGATTTATTTCCAATTGATGTAGAATGACATTATTGTAATAATTAAATAATTTGCGAGTAATAGTTATAAAAGTGTTTTATAAAATATAAAGTTTATAACAGTGATTATTGACTCATTCTGATAATTATCTCTTTTAAATTATATATTTAGAGCATCAATTTGATTAAAATAATATTTATTGCACTAATTCAAGCTACAGGCATAATTGCACTTTATACATACCCTACGATGTTATGTTTTCTAAAAAAGAGCTTCTAAAACAGCGTAGTTGTAAAGCTTTCCTTTAAATCCTCTCGGCACCTAATAAAAGTTTAGTAAATACTTTTCTCACCAGAGTCTTAGAATTTTGTTGTAAATAGCAGGGTAGTTGACTGCTCTATTAGGAAAAGTTGGATATGATCTTCTTTCTTGAACATATAATGAGGTAGCCTTCTCATATAAATGAGGGTCTACGCAGAATAAGGATGGATGCTATGTTTGAACAGCACATTACTCCCCGGTTCTCAGAAACCGACGCACTAGGTCATATTAACAATACGGTAGTGCCCATTTGGTTTGAGCAAGCCCGACGGCCTATCTTTGAGCTTTTTACTCCTGATCTAGATCACAAGAAATGGTGTCTAATTATTGCCCGGATAGCGGTAGATTTCGTAGGGGAGCTACACTACGGCACCAACGTAGTAGTTCGCACTTCAATAGATGCTATTGGAAATTCCTCTTTTCAGGTAGCTCAAGAGATTTGGCAGCAAGATAAAGTACGAGCGAAGGGGGTTGCTACCTTAGTACACTACGATTACCAGTCGCAAAAATCAAAGCCAATTCCAGATCAGATACAAGAACAGTTAGCCCAACACATGACCGATACTTCATCTGCTGAATAGGCAAATGAGTGCATGAGCTCGGTGTGTCTTCAATTTGTTTAAACCTTCGTTGGCTGATATATCTAAAGACGCTAATTTTTTACAGACCGAACAATCGGTAGGTCATCCAAATTATGTAGAAAGTAAGTGCCCTGCGTAACCTTATTTACTATTATTATGAAAATTCCTGAAGTACACCACCTAAAGACCTGGATAGATGAACACCGCCACTTGCTCAAGCCCCCAGTAGGCAACGCTCAAGTATATCAGCAAACGAAAGATTTCATTATCATGATTGTAGGTGGGCCAAATTCCCGCAAAGATTTCCATTATAATGAGACGGAAGAGTTCTTCTATCAAATAGAAGGTGATATTACTTTGAAAGTACGAGAAGAGGATAAAACTCGTGATATTACTATTCACGAAGGTGAAATCTTCTTGCTACCAGCCAAGACACCCCACAGTCCGCGGCGCCCAGCTAATACTATTGGTATGGTAGTTGAAAAAATCCGTACTTCCAGCCATACCGATGGACTACTATGGTTCTGCGAGAATTGCGGGTATAAGCTGTACGAAGAGTATTTTCCCCTAGAAGATATTGTCAAACAACTACCGCCTATCATCAACAAGTTTCATAATTCGGTAGAGCTACGAACCTGCGATAATTGCGGTACTGTTATGGACGTTTCGAAGTAATGGTTGATGACTGATGAATAATGATTGATACGTTCTATAAAAATTTTCTGTTATTCATTTGTCATTACTCATCAATCATCACATATCGTTCAGTTGCCAGTTGTATTCATAGTGCGTTAATTGATATGAGGCAGGAATAGCTTTATCGCGATATTTATTCAAAAACTCAATAATGGTTTGACCACCTTTAGTGAAGTCCTTTTTGTACCAATCAAAAATTTTAGATACTGCCACCTGATTAGCACCAGGTTTAACTTGAATAAACTCATTATCATTAATTGATTTCTTAGTACGTTGCGCTAACTGTTTATCAAGTTGATTAGGTACGTAAGCAAAGCTAGCGAGGGGAGGGCAACTTTTGGCTGCACATGCCACAGCAAAGTGAATGCGAGGATCTCCGTAGGGAAGCACAATTTTTTTAATCTCTAATTCATTCAACGTCATCTTCTCTCCAGCTATTTTATGATCTACTCGATCGAAGAAACCGCTTTTATTCATAGGAGATTTAAGCGGGTAGTACTTAGCGATCTGATAAATCACGGCTAGGTTATACGAATTAATGTAAAAGGCTTTCTTTTCTGCATCAGTTGCCTGAGATAGGTCCATCTCGCCAATCTGCCGATAGAGCGATTCTATTTGAGAAAAGTTCTTCTTTACCCCTGTGTAATTTACGTTTCCTTTCATAACCCATTGTTCTAAGAACGTATTAGCATCGGTAAAAAAGGTAGTAACAGGCTTGGCCGATATATTAAATGTAAGCACTATAAATAAAATAGTAAATATAAACTTCATAATAATTCTTTTCTTTATTTCACTTATTTACTACGATATAGTACTATTAAGTGTTTGCTATCTTTTGTCACCTGCCTGACATTTATGCTTTGCTGGCTGCTATAAATAAGAAAGCCCAAGTATTTAAGCTGGGCTTCGCAAGTTCTTCGGTGTATCAGTTAATCTATAAGAGATAACTTATTGCTCATTAAGTGCCCAGCTATATTCATAGTACCCTACCTTATATGATTCTGGTATCTTTTCATCTCGGTACTGGTTAATATATTGCAAAACAGATGCCTGATTTTTGGTGAAATCGCCTTTGTACCAATCGAAAATTTTAGAGATATGCACCTTTTTCTTGCTTTTGTCTACCCGAATAAACTCCGGGCTATTAAGTGCTTGTCGGGTTCTCTCTTCTAATTGCTGGTCAAGTTGGTCAGCCTGATAAGCGAAACTAGCCAAAGGGGGGCAACTCATTGCCGCACAAACTAATACAAAGTGAGCGCGCGCATCAAAATGGTCTTTAAGCAGGCGCTCCTTTTCCAATTGATTTAAGGTAAGTGATTTTCCCGCTACTTGGTGCTTATTTTTATCAAAAAAGCCATTAATATTCATAGGTGATTTTACCGGATAGATTTGAATGATTTGGTATATGGTGACAATATTATAAGCATTAATATAGAATGCTTTTTTTTCAGCGTCGGAT
>NZ_JBARYM010000252.1:0-13929 GCF_049647865.1 Tunicatimonas sp.
TCGTTTTTCTAAACACCACCGGCGAGGTATTAGACTTTGCTCAGCAGCGGGCGTTGCGGCGCTATATGCAGGCGGGGGGCGGTTTTATGGGCATACACGGAGCGAGTGGTGCGCTCTACTCCTCTCCCTGGTACGGAAAGCTGCTGGGGGCCCGGTTTGCGAGTCACCCTCCCGAGCTACAGTCGGCGGATGTTTACGTGGCTAACCAGCAGCACCCCGCCCTGCAACACGTGCCGCTGCCCTGGAAACACACCGAAGAGTGGTACAACTTCCAGGATATTAGTCCGAAGATCAACGTGCTGGCCACCGTTAATGAAAGCTCTTACCAGGGGGGAGAGCACGGCGACCACCATCCGGTAATCTGGAACCAGCCGTTTGAGGGCGGGCGATCCTTTTACACCGCGCTGGGGCACCGCCCGGAAGCCTACCTTGACAGTACTTTCGTTGCCCACGTGTTAGGCGGAATCGAGTACGTGATCGGCGATAACGCTTCGCTGGATTACCAACGGGCAACTGCCCTACCCGTTCCGCCGGAAGCGCACTGCCGGCAGACCGTGTTGTTGGATAGCAGCCAGGTGGCTGAGCCGATGGAGCTGGCGGTCGCTCCCGATGGACGCGTTTTCTACGCAGAAAGGCAGGGCAAGGTGCAAGTGTACGATCCGGCAACGCAGCGGGCCAGCGTGATTGGCACCATTCCGGTGTACAGCAAATACGAAGACGGGCTGCTAGGAATTACCCTTGATCCGGACTTTGCCCAAAACCAGTGGCTATACGTTTTCTACTCCGCCCCGGGCGACGCTTTTAGCTATCATCTGTCCCGCTTCACCCTTAACCGCGACGGTCTTCTGGATTTTGCTACGGAAGAAATTCTTTTGAAGGTGCCCCAAGAGCATTCCGAAAGTAACCACACCGGAGGGTCACTAGCCTTCGGCCCGGACGGCAACCTCTTTGTAGCAATTGGCGATAATACCAACCCCTTCGGCGACTCGAAGGGCTACGCGCCCATCGACGAGCGCCCCGGCCGGGAAGACTTCGACGCCCAACGCTCATCGGGCAACACCCAAGACCTGCGGGGCAAGATCCTGCGGATTCGCCCGGCGCGCCAGGGTGATGCCGAACCCTACACCATTCCCGAAGGAAACCTCTTCTCGGACGAGACCGAAGGGAGGCCAGAGATTTACGTGATGGGCACCCGCAACTCCTTTCGCATTTCGGTTGACCCGGCCAACGGCTGGCTCTACTGGGGCGATGTGGGTCCTGATGCCGGGCAAGACAGCATTCAGGGACCGCGGGGCTACGATGAGATCAACCAGGCTCAGCGGGCGGGCAACTTCGGCTGGCCCTACTTTGTGGGTCCCAATCGACCTTACGCCGATGTAGATTTTGCTACGGGGGCAATTGGCTCGACTTTCGATCCGAGCGAGCCGGTGAATGCCTCCCCGCGAAACACGGGTGCCCGGGTGCTGCCGCCCGCCCAACCGGCCTTCCTCTACTATCCGTATCTGTCGTCTGAGCGTTTTCCGGTGCTGGGCAGCGGCGGTCGTTCAGCGATGGCAGGCCCGGTGTACCATTACAACAGTGACCTGGTGTCGGATGTAAAACTGCCTGCGTATTTTGATCGGGGAGTTTTTGTGTACGACTGGATGCGCAACTGGATTGTGGTGGTCCGAACGGATGCTGAGGGCAACTACGTAGGTACGGAACCCTTCATGGCCAACACTGATTTCAGTAAGATCATCGACCTGGAGATGGGGCCCGACGGAGCGTTGTATTTGCTGGAATACGGAAAAAACTGGTACGCCCCTAACCAAGATGCCCAACTTAGTCGGATCACTTATCATCAGGATACCACTTCGCTCCCGGAGGCAGTGCCGCCCCCGTTAGCAGAAGGTGCCGCCCCGTCAGCAGCCGGTCATCAGGCGAACGCAACCGAGCTAGGAGCCCAGTTGATTTCTACTAGTGACTGTGAGGCTTGCCACGCGATGGATCAAAAGTCGGTGGGTCCGTCTTTTCGGGCTATTGCCGCCCGCTACGAAGCAGACTCTGCCGTGGTAGCGCAGCTAACCCAAAAAATAATCAACGGCGGGGGCGGGGTATGGGGGCCAAACTACATGAGCGCTCATCCGCAACTTAGCCCCGCCGAAGCGCAGTCAATGGTTACTTATATTCTTGGTTTGCATTAAGATCACGCTGGAGCGGCTGGAGTTTCGGACCGGCGGGTTTCGGATGGACCAATTTTCTCGTTTGGGAGCGTGGCCTACCTACCCTAAGACCACTATGGCTAATTCCGAATGCGATCTTTGATATAGACGATTTGCAGATGGATCCAAAAGAGGGTTTATAAGCTATAAAGCGCGGCGAGAAACTATCATAAAACGAGCATGCGCGTTTCATGGGGTCACTTTGGGTTTTGGAAAGAGTAATTCACCTATGTGCGGAAGCTAAAGAACCAGCCTAATTTACAGATGGTTTAGATTTGGATTGTTCTTACCAGACCGCGCTTTCCCCCACAGCGCTGTTCCAGGTTTTTATTTTGTTTAGGTGGTTAGCACCTCTAATTCATTCCCCACTTCTACAAAGGCATCAATCGCTTGGTCCAGGTGCTCGCGCTCGTGGGCGGCACTCATCTGTACCCGGATACGGGCTTGTCCCTGCGGTACAACTGGGTAGAAAAAGCCAATTACGTAGATCCCCTTTTCTAGCAGACGTTCGGCAAACTGCTGGGCTAGTGGCGCTTCGTATAGCATAATGGGTACGATGGCGTGGGTGCCCGGTTTGATATCAAATCCGGCTTCGGTCATCTTCTGGCGGAAGTAGTTGGTATTATCTTCTAACTTGTCCCGCAGTTCGGTTGTGTTAGAAAGCATATCAATCACGGCAATAGAACCTCCGACAATGGAGGGAGCCAGGGTATTGGAGAACAAGTAGGGGCGCGACCGCTGCCGAAGCATCTCGACAATCTCCTTACGCGCACTAGTAAAGCCACCAGAGGCTCCGCCCAGTGCTTTGCCCAGTGTTCCGGTGATGATATCTACCCGACCCATCACATCGCAGTGCTCGTGAACGCCTCGACCAGTTTTACCCATAAAGCCAGTTGAGTGGCACTCATCGGTCATTACTAGGGCCTGATACTTATCGGCCAAGTCACAAATTTTATCGAGTTGAGCAATGGTGCCATCCATGGAGAATACTCCGTCGGTAACAATAATTTTGTGGCGGGCCCCCATCGTGTTGGCTTCCTGCAACTGTTTTTCCAGATCAGCCATATCATTATGCTGATAGCGGAAACGCATGGCTTTGCACAGACGAACTCCATCAATAATAGAGGCATGATTGAGTTGATCCGAGATGATAGCATCTTCTTTGCCTAGCAGCGGTTCAAATATTCCACCGTTAGCGTCAAAAGCGGCAGCATATAGAATGGTATCTTCCATTCCCAAAAAATTAGAAAGCTTCTGCTCCAGCTCCTTGTGAATGTCTTGTGTGCCACAAATAAAACGTACCGATGACAGACCATAGCCGTGCGTGTCAATAGTTTGTTTAGCCGCTTCAATTACTTGGGGGTGAGAAGACAGACCGAGGTAGTTATTGGCACAAAAGTTAATTACTTCCCGACCAGAGTCGGTTTTGATAATCGCATCTTGGGGAGTAGTAATAATACGTTCGGTCTTGTACAAACCGGCTTCGCGTATCTCAACTAACTCTTTTTCTAAAGTGGGTTGTAGGGTTTCGTACATAGTTGTTTATTGTGTTAGAGTGTTAGAGTGCTTGGTTTTAAGTTATCTAATCAATCGTACCTTAGCTATCGTAAACTTTAACCTGTAAACAACCACAATACCGCGCTGTGGTGACTATAGCACTACGAACTATAACACCATACATAATCACAAAGTTACTATTTATAAGATGATCGGTGAAATTCAGTAATTCGCTATCTTTGTCATTATTTTTTAGGCTAATACAGAAACAACATATCATGGCAGATACGGGCAAAGTTCTGGTAATAGGGGCTAATGGGCAGTTAGGGATAGAGTTGACCGATGCACTAATAGAAATATACGGAGCAAGTCAAGTAATTCCTTCTGACATTACTGCTTCGGATCGGAAGAACTTTGTGACCTTGGATGTACTCAATGTTGAGCAACTGAGAGACATTGTTAGGGAAAATAAAGTAAATGATGTCTATTTACTAGCAGCCTTGCTTTCAGCCAGAGGAGAGCAGAATCCTCTGTGGGCTTGGCGTATCAACATGGATGGCCTGCTAAACGTGCTGGAGCTGGCGCGGGAAGGAATAATCCGCAAAGTTTTCTGGCCCAGCTCTATTGCGGTTTTTGGTACCACTACTCCTAAAGTAGCTACTCCCCAAGAAACAATTATCTCGCCCGATACTATGTACGGCATCACCAAATTAGCCGGAGAGCGACTGTGTGCGTACTACGCCAAAAAGTTTCAGGTAGATGTGCGAAGCTTACGCTACCCAGGTTTGGTTGGCTACCGGGCACTACCGGGTGGCGGCACTACCGATTATGCCGTAGATATCTATCACAAAGCGGTAGCCGGAGAACTCTATCGCTGCTTTCTTTCGGCTAATACGCGGCTTCCCTTTTTGTATATGCCAGATGCAGTGCGGGCTACTTTGGAGGTTATGCAGGTTTCTGCTACTCAAATCTCAGTGCGCTCCAGCTACAATCTAGCTGGTTTCTCTAGTACCCCTGCTGAGATAACCTCTTCTATTCAGCAGCATATTCCTGACTTTCAAATTGAATACGAACCAGACTTCCGGCAGCAAATTGCTGATAGCTGGCCGGAAAGTATTAACGATGAGGTTGCCCAAAAAGATTGGGGTTGGCAAGCGCGCTATAGTTTGTCCGATATGAGTCAAGAGATGATTCAAAACCTTGCTTCTCCTACCGACCGACCAATTAACTAATACCACGTTGCATACTTTGACTGTATAGTCCAGTCAAGTTTAGAATCTACTGCAATTCCGAAACTATATTCTATCCAACTCTTCCCGAACAAAGCTCATCAGTGATTTGATGTAGGCGGGGCTAAAGTCAAATTTGATATTGGCCGCTTCGTACACCTCGGGGATTGTTCGGGTATAACCTAGCTTTAGCGCGTTTTTGTAACCTTCCAGTCCCTTCTTTGGATCATTCCGGTAATTTTTCCAAACGGCAATTGCCCCTAACTGGGCGAAGCCGTACTCAATGTAGTAGAAAGGTACTTCGTACAAGTGAAGCTGCTTCTGCCATAAATGACTTTTCTCTTCTTCCAATCCATCCCAGTCAGTGATATTATCCGAAAAAGTATCTAGTATGGAGTTCCACTCAGCCACTCGCTGCTCTAAACTATGGTTAGGGTTTTCGTACACCCAATGCTGAAACCTATCAATAGTCGCCACCCAAGGTAAGGTTTCAATAATTTGTTCCAAATGCTCACGTTTGGCTCGCTTTAAATCCTCTTCATTTTTAAAAAATAAATGCCAATAATCCATCGAAATCAGTTCCATCGCCATAGAAGCCAGTTCGGCCACCTCCGACGGAGTATGCTGAAAATTAGTAAGTTCCAGGTCGCGAGTTAAGAACGAATGCACGGCATGACCGCCTTCGTGCATCATGGTAACCATATCGCGTAGATTGGAGGTGGCGTTCATAAAGATAAATGGCACGCCGGTTTCAGATAACGGATAGTTGTAACCTCCCGGTGCTTTCCCCTTACGTGACTCTAAATCTAAGTGACCCATCTCGCGCATCACAGCAATGCACTCGCCTAAATAAGGGTCTAGGCTACCAAAGGCTTCAATGGTTTTTTGCGTAAGATCCTTACCAGTTGAAAAAGGTTTAAGCGGCTGGTTTCCTTCGGGGTCAACGGCTTTATCCCAAGGGCGTAGCCGCTTTACCTCTAGTTTTAGCTTACGCATCGCTGCCAAATTATTAAGCATTGGCACCACTTCTTTTGCTACCGCATTATGAAAATCTACGCAATCCTGGAGGGCGTAATCAAAGCGTCCCATCTCAGTAAACTTATAATCTCGGTAATTATCGAAACCGGCGTTCTTGCCAATTTTATCGCGTACGTTAATGAGCTTGGTAAATAGCGCGTTAAGCGGATCTTTATCTTCTAACCGACGCTTAGTAATTTTCTTATACGCTTTCTTGCGCACCTTACGGTCGGTAGACTGTAATCGGTTAGCTGCTTGTTGCAAGGTCATCTCTTGCTTGTTGATCTTAACCGTCATGGCTCCGGAAATTTTTCCGAAATTCTGAGCCTCATTTTGGGCTTCAGTTTGTAGCGGAATGTTTTCTTCCCGAAAAATCCGGGCATCCTTTTCTAATTCTCGAATAAGAATTGGATAACCACCCAGATTTTTTAGCTCGTCTAAGGAAGGACTAGCCAATGCCTTTTTATTAAGTTCGTTGCTAAATGGGGCAATTTCGGGCTGGATTTGAGTGACAAATTCAGTGTAGCTTTCCCGAAGCTGCTCGTCGGTAGTATCGCAGGTCATTTTTATGTAACGCCAGGCCAAGTCTTCCGAAATAACCGCCTCCAGTTCACTACGATCTTGAAACCACTGCTGTAGATCATTGGCAGAAGTAATCTCGCGCTCTAGCAAACCGTTGTAGTAAGGCTTTAAAGCTTCCCAAGATGTTACTTCAAAGTCATTCGGCAGAAGTGTTCTATCTTTCTTTTCAGGAATCGATATATTGTCAGTGTTCATGTTTTTTAGGATTTTAAAAGCTGCAAGTTACAGGTTAATAGGTTTCAAGGGTAGTCGGAAATTTAGCTTTCAATCCGTAACCTCTAAGACTTGCAACTTTCCGAACTTTCAACCATGTTAATCAATCTCAATAGTTACGTCAGAGGTAAGGGGATGACCGACACAAGTGAGCACGTAGCCTTCGCGCAAGTCATCTTCGGTGAGCGCATCGGTTTCATCCAGTTTCATACGGCCCGATGTACATTTACCCATGCAGGCGGTACAAATTCCGCTTTGGCAGGAGTAGGGTAAGTCTATATCCAGGGCAATTGCCGTTTCCAAAATAGTACTGTCTGGGTCTACCGCAAAACGATGCGTCTCGCCTTCAAAAATAATGGTTACCTCATGGGTTTCCGTAACCGGGGCTTTATCGTTACCGAGCGCGCCTACGGTAGTTTCTGTATCCCATGTAGCAGACGGTGCTTGTGCTTCGGAGGTAGGTTTTTCTTTTTTTGGTTTGGCTGATGCCGCCACAAAGCTTTCTTTATGAATTAACGAAGGTGGCACGTTTAGCCCGCCTAAAGCTTGCTGCACGTTTTCCATCATTCCTTGGGGGCCACATAAAAAGTATTCGGTTTTATCTTCAGAAAAAGGCAATTCCGCCACTAACTCCGGTACCCGCTCCGGGGTGATGAGTCCGCTGTGGCTGGTAAATTGTGAACTGGTATTCTCCAAAATATGCGTTAGGTGAAACCGCTCAGGCATTTGGCTTTGTAATTGATGCAAATGTTCTCGAAAAATAATCGCCTCTTTATCGCGGTTCGCGTACACCAAGGATATTTTAGACATAGGTTCCTGCTCCAGCACAGATTTTATTAGCGACATCAATGGAGTAATACCGCTTCCCCCTCCAAACATAATTAAGTGCCGGGGCTGATCGGAATTCAGTTCGGTAGTAAAAGTACCCGCCGGAGCCTGGACTTTAATTGTATTACCCGGTTGCAGGGCATCGGCTAAGTAGTTAGATACTTTTCCCGAAGCTACTCGTTTTACCGTAACGGCCGGGTATTCGTCGGTAAGTGGCGAGGTAGAGAGTGAGTACGAACGCCGTACTTCCTCACCAGCAATATCTAGAATGAGCGTAAGAAACTGCCCAGACTTATAAGTTAAATCAGGCTGATCGAATACAATAGTAATAGCATCCGCTGTTTCTCGAGTAATCTCTTTAACGGTTAGCTCCTTCGGACTAGATTTTTTTACCGGCGTACTTGCTTCCGGTTCTTCTTTACTCTTGGACTTTGAAAAAAAATTAAACTTCACAATGAATAAGTGTTAAAGTGTAATGATGTTAAAGTATTATTGTGCCCTTATGTTTGTGCCACTTAGTAACTCTGAAACATTTGAACACTATAACACACTAATACCATAACACATTTAGATTGAAATCTTCCCAAAATTATAAGAGATGACCGGAAAATCGCGCACAAATTTCTAATTTTGGATTTACTATCAACAAAATTCTATGGAACTGACCTCTCTCACCGCGGTCTCACCTATTGACGGGCGGTACCGAAGACATACTACCCCGCTGGCTCCGTACTTTTCCGAATACGCACTTATCCGCTACCGGGTTTTAGTAGAAGTAGAATATTTTATTGCCCTCTGTGAGCTGCCTCTGCCCCAGCTAACCAAGGTAGATTCATCGGTATTTTCTAAGCTACGGACAGTGGTTGATAATTTTACCGAAGAAGATGCTCAAGCCATTAAAGATTGGGAGAAAGAAACCAATCACGATGTGAAAGCGGTAGAATACTTTTTAAAAGACCGGTGGGATACACTAGGTTTAGCTGAATATAAAGAGTTTATTCACTTTGGTCTTACTTCTCAAGATATTAATAATACTGCTATTCCACTGAGCTTACGCGATGCCATGCAGCAGGTTTACCACCCCTTGCTAGAAGAAGTTTTGCAAAAAATTGGTAACCAAGCAAAAGACTGGAGTAATTTGCCTATGCTGGCGCGTACCCACGGTCAACCGGCTTCGCCTACTACTTTTGGTAAGGAATGGCTGGTTTTTTACGAGCGATTGCAACAGCAGTTAATTTCTCTTAACTCAGTACCGTTTGCGGCGAAGTTTGGCGGGGCTACTGGCAATATGAATGCTCACGTAGTAGGCTACCCTGACCAAGATTGGAATGCATTTGCTGCTAAGTTTGTGAATGAGATTTTAGGGTTGCAGCGTAGTTTTCCGACCACACAAATTGAGCACTACGACCATTTAGCCGCGCTATTAGATGCTCTTAAGCGGATCAATATTATTCTGATTGATTTTAGCCGAGACGTTTGGCAGTACGTAGCTATGGGTTATCTGAAACAGAAAGTTGTAGAAAACGAAGTGGGTTCGTCGGCCATGCCGCACAAAGTAAACCCTATTGATTTTGAGAATGCTGAAGGTAATTTAGGAATCGCCAATGCATTACTAATTCATTTGTCGGAAAAGCTTCCCATTTCTCGCTTACAGCGCGATTTAACCGATTCTACCGTATTGCGTAATCTGGGTGTTCCGATAGGTCACATACTAATTGCTTTCCAATCGTTACTAAAAGGGTTAAGTAAAATTGAGGTAAACGAAGCGGCTCTGCACGATGATCTGGAAGAGAATTGGGCGGTAGTAGCTGAGGCTGTTCAAACAATCTTACGGCGCGAGGGCTACCCGCAACCCTACGAAGCTCTGAAATCGCTTACTCGAGGTAAAACTCAAATTTCGGAAGCCGATATTAAACAGTTTATCGATTCGTTAGAAGTAAGCGATACCGTGAAGCAGGAGCTACAGTCTATTTCCCCGTTTAATTACGTTGGAATAAGAAACTAAGGGTAGAAGGTTTTAAGTTTAAATTTTACGAAACCTAGAACTTGCAACTTAGAAATTATAGCTGGCAAGCTAAAACTAACGAGTTGGGAACTTTCCCACTGAAAATCGTGGTTTGAAGAATCAGTCAATTTCCTTATTTTTGCGCAACGCTCTGCCCATACATAGGTAGCGCGTTTTTTTATCAACAGTTGTCTAACCCCCAAACAACGGCTACTTTCGTAGGCCGTTCTTTTATTTCGGTGGGTGGATGTTAAATTTTACGAATTATGGCAGTATCATATTATACCAAAGAAGGGCTGGAAAAGCTAAAAGCAGAGCTAAACGAATTAAAGACCAAGGGGCGAACCGATATCGCTAAGGAGATTGCCGAAGCGCGCGACAAAGGTGACCTAAGCGAAAACGCTGAGTACGACGCCGCCAAAGATGCTCAAGGATTATTAGAACTAAAAATATCCAAACTAGAAGGAGTGGTTGGCAACGCCCGGGTTATTGATGAGTCTACTATCGATACCTCTAAAGTTTCTATTCTCTCTACGGTAAAGATCAAGAATAAGAAAAACGGCATGATGGTAGCCTACACGCTGGTTTCGGAAGAGGAAGCTAACCTAAAGGCGAACAAAATTTCCGTAAAATCACCGTTCGGCAAAGGATTGCTTGGTAAAAAAATAGGCGAGACTGCTGAAGTGAAAGCCCCTGCCGGAACGATGGAGTTTGAAGTGCTAGACATTTCAGTAAGTAGTATGTAAAAAGTTCAAAGTTTCCAAGTCTGAGTGGATGAAGCTCAGAACTTTGCACTCTAAACTTAGAACTATAAACTTATGCCCAGTATCTTCACCAAAATTATCAATCGGGAAATTCCAGGCCATATTGTGACTGAAAATGATCAGGCTATTGCTTTTCTGGATATTCGTCCGCTGACCAAAGGCCATACTCTAGTTGTACCCAAGCAGGAAGTTGACTATTTATTTGATCTGGACGATGATGCTTACATTCAGCTTAATCTGTTTGCTAAACAGGTAGCCGTTGGGCTAAAGAAAGTAATTTCTTGTCAACGGATTGCTACGGCTGTTATTGGGCTAGAAGTGCCGCACGCGCATATTCATCTCATTCCTATCAACAGCATGAGTGATGCTAATTTTAGTAATCCTAAGCTTACCCTAAGCAAAGCCGAAATGACTCACATAGTAACAGAAATTCGTGCTGCGATAACATAGCCCTTCATACATATTATTCAATACCCAAGGCGTCCTCAAGAGAGAATGCCTTTTTTATTGCTCAAAACTTATCCCCCCCCAATCTTCACCGCTCGTCAACTCCTGTAACTCAATCTTTTACAGTTGTGCTTATTTGGTACATCAGCATTTTGCTACTGCAATATGTCACGCTTTCATTCTGAGGCGAATACTCTATTTTTAGTGAAAGAGTACAGAAAATGGATGCGAAACGGTGGGTTTTTATTGATAATGTGCAATTAATCCTGGATAGAAATAAAATAGGACTACCCTGCCTTTCCAACGAAATCACCGAAGATTATTCTGGCCTTAAACCGAAAAGTAAGAAAAAATTGCAGTGTACCATTTTAAGTAAAAAGCACAAGGTAATAACCCCAAGAATCTAATGTCTATGACTATGATGAAAGGCAGCACATCCAAAAATATAAAAAAATCATATCTCATTGGTCTGTTGTGCTTAGGATACAGCCAAGTGCTAATAGCTCAGTGTCCTGTTCTTGTAAAACATGAGGTGTCTTACAATTGGCCAGCTACCCATGAAAGTAGCTTAAAATTCTTTCTCCAGAATGAAGATGGGTCTTCATATCAGGCCGGGCAAGAAAAGCATGCCTACAACCTATGGGATAAAGGTACTGGGAGATATCTCTACAATCCTAGCAAGCTAGATGCAGGATTTTACGAGGATAAAAAGATCGAGGTATCCCTAAATAATAATGTGATAGAATTTAAAAATGTACCTGAGCACGAAAGCTATTTTCTGGTAGTATTCAGCCAAGGGTGCAGAACAGTGCTAGGGCCAGAAGGGGGAGTTGCGGTTCAAGAATCTGCTAGGTAAGAAAAAGCCATGACTAAGAATAAATATACAGTACTAATTAGAAGCTGGTTGGTAGCAATTTTTCTCTTGATACAATTCGTATCAGTTGCTCAAACTTGCCCTGATGGGCCCGAAAGCTCTACTACAATCGTGGCTACTCCCGAGCAGTGTGTTGGTAGTAACGATGGGCAAATACAGATAAATTTTGTGGATGCTAGTGGCAACTATGATGCTAGTTTAGGTGATTTCACCCCCGGTACCGGAGATTATGAATATAACTTATTCGATTCCGGAGATGGATGGGTATACAGTGAGTCGGGATTTACTGCGTTTAATACTCCCGGAATTAGCGTAAGTTTTACGGCACCCAATACAATTACCTTTACCGGTCTACCGCCAATAACTGATGGATCTGGCTACGCAATATATCTCAGCGGTGGAACCTGTGCAATACCAGCTCAAGAATATACCAGTGGCCCTTTTAATATAATGGTAGCTGCTGCTGTTCCTATTGTAATTGATGATGCTTCTATCACTACCGTGGGCAATACCAAATGTATAGCTCCCTTTGATGGCAGCATCGATGCAACTGGAACAGTAACGGGCGGTGCTGGTTCATACGAATACTCAATAGATGGTATTACCTTTCAGCCTAGTCCAGTTTTTGCTAATCTTGAGCATAATCCCTACACGCTTTCGGTGCGCGATGCTAACGGTTGTATTCAAACAGAATCCATTACCGTACCCGATAATCGCGTAAATCCAACCGCGGCTATCACCCCCGACCCAGCCCAGGTTTGTGTTAATGCGAATTTAGTGTTAGACGGTAATCCTGGAGGAGGTTCAGGAACATTTACCACTCATAGTTGGACGGGTGATATTGCGCCACTTTCTGATCCTAGCATTCAGGCACCCACTTTTAATTCAGCTACTGTGGGTACGTTCAACTTGACGTATACGGTAACCGATGATAATGGCTGTACGGCTACCGACAATATTACGGTTACAGTGGTAGATGAACCTGACTTGAGTCTAACTGTATCGCCTCAGGTTGCCACCATTTGTGAAAATACTGGCACCAATATTCTGGTTGATAATTCGGAGGTTGGTTACAATTACACTCTGCGGGATGCGGCGAATAACGTAATCAGCGGACCTACCGCTGGCACTAGCGGACAGATTAGCTTTCCTACCGGAAACCTGACAGTTACTACCACCTTCAACGTACTGGTAAGTAATGGAGTATGCGCCGATCAGCAGCTTACCAACACAGCAGAAGTTACGGTAGTACCTGGCCCCGATACTACCCTACCGGTGAGCCCCGAAACGGCTACTATCTGCGAAGCTACTTCTACAAATATTTTTGTTGATAACTCAGAAAACGGATTCGACTATCAATTGCGCGAAGGAGTTACGCCGGTTGGTGCAATCGTTGTGGGAAATGGAGGGCAAATATCTTTACCTACGGGTAATATTTCCACTACTACCACTTTCAATGTAACGGTGAATAACGGAACCTGCCCCCCTCAACAGTTAGACAACACCGCTACGGTTAACGTAGTGAGTAATCCTGATCTTACCCTAACTGTAACCGCAGCTTCACCCGAGGTATGTCCGGGTACGGGAACCAACATACTAGTTGACGGAACCGAAGCAGGTTACTTTTATCAACTCCGTAATGATGCGGGAGATGTTATTATCACCACTCCAGCCGAACCCGGTACCGGAGGTCAAATTAGTTTGCCAACCGGCAACTTAACAGTAGCCACCACCTTCAATGTGTTGGTAACCAACGGAATTTGTGCCGATCAAGAACTAGCGACACTGGTTACGGTTGATATGCACACGCCTCCCACCTCGGCTACGCTTTCAGGAGATGCCACCATTTGCGCCGGAAACAGCACTGATCTTTCAGTAGCTATTGTTGATGGTACCGCGCCTTACAGCTTTACCTTGAGCGATGGCACGGCAGTAACCAGCTACAATAGCGGATTTCCTATCAATGTAACCCCCGTAGCTACCACTACCTACACGATTGCTGGCAACGTTACCGATGCCAATGGCTGTACTGTAGCCGGGAGTGGCTCGGCTACTGTAACTGTTGAGCCTTCGCCGGACATTAGTTTAGGGGTGAGTGCGCAAGACCCCGTGATTTGCGAAAACACCGGCACCAACATCATCGTCGCCAGCAGCGAAGCCGGGGTGAGCTACCAACTACGCAACGATTTTGATGATAGTTTGATAGGGGCTAGCGTACTCAGTGCCGGGGGTGATCTGAATCTACCTACCGGTAATCTGACAGGAGACATCA
>NZ_JBARYM010000253.1:0-4322 GCF_049647865.1 Tunicatimonas sp.
GCGTACAGTCAGCGCGACTCTCGCATTAGGGTGTTCGATACGGATCGGGAAGGATTGATTCCGGCACTGCAAACTGCTTATCGGCACGCCCGAGGAACACTACTCACCCGAATGGATTCGGACGATATTATGCCACCCGATAAGTTGGAAGTGATGCATCGCACCTGGCAGCAGCACGGCAGGGGAACCGTAGTGGCGGGAGGGACTAAGTACTTTATGGATGAAGGTGAGGTAGGCGACGGCTTTCAACGTTACGAACAGTGGTTGAACCAGATTGCAAGAAAGCAAACCTACTATCAGGAGATGTATCGCGAGTGCGTGATTCCTTCCCAGTGCTGGCTGGTGCACCGGGATGATTTTGACGCAGCGGGAGGATTCACGCCGGAAGTGTACCCGGAAGATTATGATCTGTGCTTTCGGTTCTACCAACAGAAGCTACGTGTAGTTGGAATAGATAAAGTGCTAAACCACTGCCGCGACCGCCCCGACCGTACCTCCCGCAACGATGATAACTATCAAGACAACCGCTACTTTGATTTAAAAACTCGCTATTTCTATGCGTTAGATCGTGACGTGAATCGTCCGCTATTGCTATGGGGAGCGGGAAAAAAAGGGAAAGATTTAGTTAAGTTATTGCTAAAGCGGAAAGATCATTTCTATTGGGTGTGTAACAACCCCCAGAAGATTGGTAAAGAAATCTATGGCATAAAGCTGGAATCTACCGAGATGATTCCCCAACTGGACCGTCCGCAGATTCTAATAGTGGTAACTTCGCCCTCAGTGCAACCCGCTATACAGAAGCAGTTAACTAGCTGGGAAAAAGAGCCAGGTCAGGATTACTGGTTTTTTGCCTAACTTTGACGAATGAATGATGATTAATGAGCACTGATGAATAGCATACCATTAGTCATTCCCTCATTCATCAGTACTCATTAATCTATGCAAACCTTGCTCTCCTTTCTGGGCTTCACCGCCTTTGTCGCCTTTTACTCCTGGTATCGGCTCCGTAAAGAATCGCTCTCGTCTCGGGATGGGTTCTTCTTGGGAGGGCGCAGCCTAACCGGAGTGGTGATTGCCGGATCAATGTTGCTGACGAATATTTCTACCGAACATCTGATTGGTTTGAACGGATCGGCCTATAAAAACGGATTTATTATTATTGCCTGGGAGGTGACCTCGGCCTTGGCACTGATTGTGGCCGCCCTTTACTTTATTCCTACTTACCTGAAACGGGGGCTAACGACCATTCCCCAGTACCTGGAAGAGCGCTTCGATAGCATGACTCGTACACTGGTAGCCCTGTTCCTAATGGTTTCCTTTGTGGTGACCTTGCTGCCGATTGTGCTGTTTACCGGGGCGATTAACCTGGAAAGTATCTTCAATGTATCAGAGGTACTGGAGGTTTCTAAAAGCAACGGACTGTGGATTACAGTGGTAGTCATTGGCTTGATCGGTTCGGGCTACGCCATCTTTGGGGGGCTAAAAGCGGTTGCTTACTCAGATACAATCAACGGGGTGGGCCTGTTTATCGGAGGCTTAGCGGTGCCGATACTAGCGTTGCTGGATATTGGGGATGGGAATATGTTCACAGGTTTGTCACGGGTGTATGAACACAGCCCGGAGAAGTTTAACGTGATCGGTGCGCCGGACTCGGTGTTGCCATTCAGTACACTATTTACCGGTTTGGTAATTAACCAACTGTATTTCTGGGGGATGAATCAGTCCATTATCCAGCGGGCTTTGGGGGCTAAGAATTTGAAAGAAGCGCAGAAGGGGTTGCTGTACACCGGAGTACTTAAAACGATGGTGCCGCTCATCATTGTGTTGCCGGGAGTCATTGCGTACTACTATTTTGGTGATTCTTTCAGCGATAATCAGGATATGATCTACCCGGAACTGGTGAAGAAAGTGCTACCCCTTAGCTTTGTAGGTTTATTTGCCGCCGTAGTAATGGGGGCAGTGCTGAGCACCTTCAACAGTGTGCTCAATAGTGCCGCCACCATCTTCAGTGTAGGCATATATCAACGATTAATCAACCTTGCAGCTACTGACCGCCAACTGGTTCGGGTAGGGAAGCTTTGCTCGGCTATTCTGGCGTTGGTTGCTATCGTGGCGGCCCCACTGGTGGCAAGTGCTCCGGAAGGGTTGTATCAGTTATTGCAACAATTGAACGGCATCTTTTTCATTCCGATTGCTTCTATTATGATTGCCGGACTGTTCATTCCGCACATCTCGGCGGCAGGAGCGAAAGCGGCACTTTTTGTCGGCTTATTGTTTTATATCTTCACAACCTTTATCTTTCAGTTAGATACGCACTTTGTGCACATCTGGGGCATAGAGTTTCTGTTGAATATGGTGGTGATGTTCGGCGTATCGCATTTTTATCCGAACACTCGCCCCGCCCGGTCATTCGATAAAACTACGCTGGATATACAACCCTGGCGGTACGCAAAACCATTTAGTCTTGTATTAACTATCGTAATCATTGCTTTGTATATTTGGTTGGGACAATAAACAATTAGCAGTGAACAATTAACAATGAATAGTGACTAATGACCAACCACTATTGCTTGTTAACTAAAGTCAATCAGCAATTGAACCATTGAGCTATCGAACAATTGAAAATTATGAAAGACACTAAACCAACTTTAGATATAGAAGAACTGTGGGAAGAGGACTTACGGGAGCGGTATCCTGAGAACGAAGAGAAGAAAAAAGAGGAGTTTCGTAATTATGATAATCCGGAACGGGATACAGTACGGGAATTTTACCGTCTTAATCACCAAAATCAATCCTACGACTTTGTACTGGCGAAAGAAGCGGAATACAAAAAGTTGCAGAAGCGAAAAATGACCCTCTGGGAAGCGGTAGAGTTTTTGAATACCTTGATTGACGATTCTGATCCGGACATTGATCTGGATCAAACCCAGCACCTGCTGCAAACCTCCGAAGCTATCCGGGCCGATGGTCACCCCGACTGGTTTATTTTGACCGGCTTTCTACATGATTTGGGTAAGATACTCTGCTTATTTGGTGAACCTCAGTGGGCCGTGGTGGGCGATACCTTTCCGGTAGGCTGTAAATTCTCGGATAAGATCGTTTATCCCGAATTCTTTCAAGATAATCCGGATATCGGCGATGAGCAGTACAATACCCAGTACGGAATCTATGAGCCTAATTGTGGACTAGATAACGTGCATATGTCGTGGGGGCACGATGAGTATTTGTATACGGCAATGAAAGATTATATGCCCGAGCCCGCCCTCTATATCATGCGCTATCACTCCTTCTACGCCCAGCACCGAGAGGGAGCCTATAATCATCTAATGAATGAGCACGACCACGCGATGTTTAAGTGGGTGGATAAGTTCAACCCTTACGATCTGTACACCAAATCGCCTCAAGCCCCGAACGTAGCCGAACTACGACCGTATTACGAAGATTTGGCTGCTAAGTACTTACCGGATACTATAGCTTTCTAGTTCTGCTATAAAACTGTAAATCGTTTTTAGTCTACGGCCAATAGTCCGCCGTCCACAGTTTCTTCTATTTATAGTTAATCATTATTTCCGGTCTCCGGTCTCCAATTTCAATTCCCCCTTATCCACTGTCAATTATCAATTAAGATAATTAGTTACTAAAATGTATAGCAAATAAAAGTATTCTCTTTATATTTGATCTACAATTTAGTATCATATGAAAGAATCTCGCTTAGGTGACTTTGAAGAGACGGTCTTATTACTAGTAGGTATCCTAGGTGAGGAAGCCTACGCTTTTAAGCTATCCGAAGAATTTGAATCTCAAACCGGTCGGTCGGTTTCTATTGGAGCGATACACTCCACGCTTAGTCGGTTAGCAGATAAAGGCTTTCTCACGTCCGAAATGGGGCAGGCTACCGCTGAACGAGGCGGACGTCGTAAGCGCATCTACACCATCACGGCCTACGGCCAGCGCGCCCTAGAAATCTCCCGTGACCTCAAGGTATCATTGTGGAGGCAGTTTCGACCGGGATGGGCGGGATTATAATGTCAGCATCAGGATTTATGGGATTTAAAAATTAACAGGATTATGGTTTGTTGATTGAAAAGATTTAAGAGATAAAAGACCCGTTGACGTATAAGATTATTGGCTGTGCGATGAAGGTGCATAGCACGTTGGGCAACGGATTCCAGGAGGTTATTTATCAGAGATGTTTCGCGATAGAGATGGAGAAGCAGGGGTTAGGATTTGCCCGGGAATTGGAAATACCCATTTATTATGAAGACATACAAGTAGGTACTAGAAGGGCTGATTTTGTAGTAGAAGATCAAGTGATTGTTGAG
>NZ_JBARYM010000254.1:0-12414 GCF_049647865.1 Tunicatimonas sp.
TGGAAAACGGTTATGACGACATTGATTATTTATTGAGTCAGCGGGAAGCAATAGAAAAGTTTGAAGCGCAAGCACTTTATTCAGTCTAACCTTTATATTTACGCGCTCAATTGAGTAAAAAAAAGTAACATGCAAAAGAAAATAGCAGTACTTGCCGGAGATGGAATTGGACCGGAAGTAACTAAACAAGCACTAAAAGTTTTACGGGCCATAGAGCGAGCGTTTGGCCATGAGTTTACTTATGAAGAGGGTTTAGTGGGAGCGGCTGCCATTGATGAAACCGGTGATCCTTTTCCGAAAGCAACTGAAAAGCTATGTCTCAAAGCTGATGCAGTGCTTTTTGGGGCAATAGGTCACCCTAAGTATGATAACGATCCTCACGCTAAAGTGCGGCCCGAACAGGGTTTGTTAGCCATGCGTAAAAAGTTGGGATTGTTTAGCAATATTCGCCCAATTAAAAGTTATCCGGCTATTAGTGCAATATCCCCTCTAAAAGAAAATATTGTAGAAGGCGTAGATTTTGTAGTGTTTCGGGAGCTAACGGGCGGAATATACTTTGGCGAACCTCGTGGCCGTACTGAACAAGGTGATGTTGCTTTCGATACCTGCATATATAGTAAGGAGGAAATTCTTCGGATCACCAAGTTAGCCTTTGAGGCAGCCATGAAGCGCAAGAAGAAAGTGACTTTAGTTGATAAAGCGAATGTATTGGCGACTTCCCGTTTGTGGCGAGAAACGGTGCGAGAGTACAGCCGAAGCTTCCCCGAAATTAAGCTGGACTACATGTACATCGATAACGCTGCGATGAAGCTGATCCAAAATCCTAGCGTGTTTGACGTAGTGCTCACCGAAAATATGTTCGGAGATATTTTAACCGATGCTGCTTCGGTAATTACGGGGTCATTAGGCATGTTGCCATCGGCTTCGGTAGGTAAAAAAGCAGCAATGTTTGAACCCATTCACGGTTCATACCCAGAAGTAGCGGGTCAAATGAGGGCTAACCCTATTGGAGCAATATTATCAGCAGCAATGATGTTAAACTATGCTTTTGATATGGTAGAAGAGAGTAACGCTGTTAAAGCGGCGGTACAGCAAGTGTTAGACAATAGGGAGGTAACTGAAGACATTAATCCCGATAATCCGCTATCGACCGAAGAGGTAGGTGATAAGATTGCTACGTTAGTATATGCTAGCAATCGAGTAAATGCTTAAAAAACCTTTAAAAGTTGCAATACTCACTTACACTCAGTATGTTTATCCCTCAAATTCAATTTGCTAATGATCTTTTCTATTGTCATTATCGTGGTGGTCCTAGTCATTATTGCGCCAACAACGGGGTGAGAGTAGAATAATATAATAATTACGAAGCTCTTCTCACCCTGGGAAGAGCTTTTTTTTGCACTATGAGTAATCAACTTAACAAGTACAGCGCAACCTTAACGCAGGACGATTCGCTACCAGGAGCTCAGGCAATGCTCTACGGGGTAGGGCTGAAGGATGATGATTTCTCCAAAGCTCAGATCGGAATTGCCAGCACTGGCTACGAAGGCAATACCTGTAACATGCATCTGAATGGGTTTGCTAAGGACGTGAAAGAATCAATACAGAATCAGGATTTAATTGGGCTGATTTTTCACACTATCGGAGTGAGTGATGGTATGTCAATGGGTACGCCCGGTATGCGTTATTCGCTTCCTTCCCGTGATATTATTGCCGACTCAATTGAAACTGTGGTACAAGCTCAGTGCTACGATGCAGTAGTACCAATTGTTGGTTGCGATAAGAATATGCCCGGAGCTATGATGGCACTGGGCAGGCTAAATCGCCCCGCTATTTTGGTCTACGGTGGAACGATCAGTCCCGGTCATTATCAGGGCGAAGACCTAAATATCGTATCGGCTTTTGAAGCCTACGGGAAAAAGATTACTGGCGATATCACTCCAGAAGATTTCAGAGAAGTAGTAAAACGATCTTGCCCAACTGCCGGGGCTTGCGGTGGTATGTACACCGCCAACACTATGGCTTCCGCTATTGAAGCGATGGGAATGAGTCTACCCTATAGTTCTTCTAATCCAGCTACTAGCTTTCATAAGAAAGAAGAACTAAAGCTGGTAGGCAAAGCGATGCGCTATTTGTTAGAGCATGACATCAAACCATCGGATATATTAACTCGCGAATCGTTTGATAACGCTTTAACACTGGTAATGGCACTAGGCGGGTCTACTAACGCAGTATTGCATCTGATTGCGGTAGCCAAGAGCGTAGGTATTCAACTTACACTGAAAGACTTCCAGGATGTGAGTGATCGTACTCCGTTTGTGGCTGATCTTAAACCCAGCGGAAAGTACTTGATGCAAGACCTGCACGATGTGGGAGGAATTCCGGCCGTTATGAAGTTTTTGTTGAAAGAAGGTTTCTTAAACGAAAACTGCCAAACCGTAACCGGGAAAACTATTGCTGAAAATCTGGAGGACGTTCCTGGACTGAGCGAAGGGCAGAAAATTATCTATCCGATGAGTCAGCCCATTAAAAAATCCGGACATTTGCAGATGCTGTTCGGAAATCTGGCTCCCGAAGGTTCCGTAGCAAAAATTACCGGTAAGGAAGGACTAAAGTTTGAAGGAACGGCCCGCGTATTTGAGAGCGAAGACGATGCCAACCACGCTATTGATCAGCGTAAAATACAAGCGGGTGATGTGATCGTCATTCGATACGAAGGCCCCAAGGGAGGACCGGGAATGCGCGAGATGCTGAAACCTACTTCCGCGATTATGGGGGCAGGCCTTGGCAATAAGGTGGCATTAATTACCGACGGACGCTTTTCGGGTGGCACTCACGGTTTTGTAGTGGGCCACATTACCCCCGAAGCCTTTGAGGGTGGTCCAATTGGGCTGCTACGGGATGGTGATGGTATCTTGGTGGATATAGAAAACAAACAGCTTTCAGTAAAACTAACGGATGAAGAACTAGAAGAGAGAAGAAGTCAGTGGCAACAACCGCCCCTAACAGAAACTTCCGGACTTTTATACAAATACGCAAAATCAGTTGCTTCAGCTTCACAGGGCTGCGTAACCGACGAGAACAATGAATAGTGGCAGACAAATACAATTAGCCATCGAGCCGCAAGGCGGCAGCCATCGAGCAATCGATAATTTTTAATTTTACACTTTCAATTAAGTAGATATGGCATTAGTGACCGAGAAAACAGTAAAGAAGTTGTACGATCATCCGTTACACCACGACCATGAAGCGGAGAATATTCTAATAAAGGAAACTGATAAGGTAGTAAATGGCTCTGAAGCGGTAATTTTATCGTTGCTCGAGGAAGGAGTGGATACTATTTTCGGCTATCCGGGGGGAGCAATCATGCCGATTTATGACGCTCTGTACCATTACCAAAAGCAGCTAAACCACGTATTAGTACGCCATGAACAAGGGGCTACTCATGCGGCAGAAGGATACGCTCAGATGGCTAAAAAACCTGGAGTGTGCTTTGCCACTTCTGGCCCCGGAGCAACAAATTTGATAACAGGGATTGCCGATGCTATGTTAGACTCAGTGCCCATCGTTTGCATTACCGGTCAGGTAGCGGAACCTTATTTAGGAACGGATGCCTTTCAAGAAACTGATGTGATGAGTTTGGCGATGCCCATTACTAAGTGGTGCTATCAGGTTGCTAATCCTGATGAGATTCCCTACATTATTGCTAAGGCTTTCTATATTGCCCGTACCGGTCGCCCAGGGCCCGTGCTAATTGACATTACGAAGGATGCTCAAATGAAAAATATGAGCGATCCCTTCACCTATGAGAAGCGAAAACAAATTAAAGGATATAAGCCCGCTCGAGCCCCCAGAGAGAGAGATATTGCCGAAGCAATCAAATTACTAAACGCGGCAGAGCGTCCATTTTTGTTCGCTGGCCATGGAATTCTACTTTCAGAGGCGCAGGAAGAACTGAAGGCTTTTGTAGAGAAAGCGAGTATTCCGGTAGCTAGCACATTGCTAGGTCTCTCTGCTTTTCCGTCGGAACATCCACTGTACGTCGGAATGCTCGGAATGCATGGTAACTATGGCCCCAATGTGCTCACCAACCAAGCCGATGTAATTATTGCGGTAGGAATGCGCTTCGACGATCGGGTAACCGGAAACTTAGAACGATACGCTAAGCAGGCAAAGGTAATTCATATAGATATTGATCATGCCGAGATCAGCAAAAACGTACCCGCCACAGTTGGTATTATCGCCGATGCTAAGGCGGCTTTGATAGAACTAACCTCTCAAGTAGAGGAGAGAAAGCACGAAGCATGGCTTAATGAATTTGCTAAATGCCACGAGGAAGAATATCAGAAAGTTATTCAAAACGACTTTACTGCTGAGGGGGAATGCATTAAGATGGGAGAAGTAGTACGAATGTTATCAGAGAAAACAAATGGTGAAGGAGTAATTGTCGCCGATGTTGGACAGCATCAGATGGCTTCGGCTCGCTATTCTACATTCAATAAAACTGATAGTTGGCTTACCTCCGGCGGACTAGGAACGATGGGCTACGCGCTGCCTTCGGCTCTCGGGGCTAAAATGGGAGCACCTCACCGAGATGTGTACGCTATCATTGGTGATGGTTGTTTTCAAATGACTATTCAGGAGCTAGGAACCATTGCCCAAAGCGGACAACCGGTAAAGATTATTGTAATGAATAATAATTACCTCGGCATGGTACGGCAGTGGCAAGAACTATTCTTTGATAATCGCTATTCATCGGTTGAATTAGTCAACCCCGATTTCATCACTATCGCTAGAGGATTTGGGATTAATGGACACCAATGTAATCACGCTGATGATTTATCAGCTTCTCTAGATACATTAATTAACTCCGAGCAATCTTACTTATTAGAGGTAATGGTAGAAAAAGAAACCAATGTATTTCCAATGGTTCCTTCTGGTGCTGGGGTAGATCAGATACGATTAGAGTAAGCGAAAGATGAAACAGACGATTAGGAAATGGATGCTGCGACTTTCGGCTACCGGAATTCTCTCAGCCGGGTTTTTAGTAGGAATTGTAATGAATCCGGCTATTCTTTACGCTAACCAGACTACGGTAGGTAATCATACAATTTATCACGATGCACCGCTTAACGAAGCTTTCTTTCTATTACTTGGCGATGCTCTTTCCTCAATTAAGCAAAGTGATTTGTACCATAAGAATATAGCATTAGATATTTGCTTAGACGACGGTTCATACTATCCAATACTAATGGAAAAGGTGAGAGGTAGAGCTTTTGGGTGGGGTTTTTCTGATAAAGCTGTTTTGAAGGGTACACTTAACTATGAAGCTAACACCATTGAGAAAAGCGGATATAAGTGGAATCTTTCTCAATTGATTGCCCACGAGGCTACCCACTGTTTACAGTTTTTAAAGTTTGGGCTTTGGGGGGCAAACCCAATAGCAGGGCACCCCCACTGGAAGTGGGAGGGGTATGCTGAGTACGTTTCCAGAAAAGTTGGGGCTCAACAGAACTTAGTCAGTAGGATAACCCAAAAAATAAAGCAAGAACAAGCAGACCCAGATGGGTGGGAAATCACTTTTGATGATGGTACCATTGCTCCCCGAAGTTATTATCAAGGATGGCTGCTAGTACAATACTGTCTAGATATAAAGGAGATTAGTTACGAGAATCTGCTAGATGATACAACAATCACTGGAGTGATGGTGGAAAAGGAAATGATGCGTTGGTACAACCGTCAAATTGAGTGTTCCTTATGATATTCTGGTTCCCATCACTAGGAAGTTAATATGCTATTGCAAGCCAATTATTGGCAATAGTCTAATATGTAATTACTATGAAACGACGCTACACCATTATTGTATTCACTGAAAATAACTTCGGTCTGTTAAACCGAATTACCATCATTTTTTCACGTCGGCGGACTAATATTGAGAGCCTGACTGTCTCCGAAACCGAACGTAAGGGAATCTCTCGTTTCACGATTGTGATTGACTACGATGCAAATAAGATACAAAAGCTCATTCAGCAAATCCGTAAGATTATCGGCGTTTTGTTCGTATTTCACAACGAAGACGAGCAGGTTTTCTACGGACAAATAGCATACTACAAAGTAGCTACCGAAAACTTTCAGCAGCGAGAGGAGGTAATGGCTATTGCGCATCGACATCAAGCTAAAGTAGCTTTCTCTACTGATGATTACATTATTATTGAGAAAACCGGAAAGAAGGAAGATATTACTACGATGCTTCATCTACTAGAACCTCACGGCATTCTGGAATTTGTAAAGTCGGGGCGTATTGCGGTAGTAAAAGATCAGTACCGCTTCAGTCAGTACACTAAGAATATTGGTCCTGAAGGCTGGTATTCCGACGAAGAGTTTCACGAACTTAAAGATCCGGAACGTGGTCCAGGTGTCAGCTATTAAGTGGGAAGCTTGGTTTGTGAGGCTAGGAGTATGTAATTGCGCTTTGCCCCGTGCACCAGCGTCATGCACTAATTTTCAATTAATAATTTTCAATTTTTCATTCCTTATAACTACTAAACGAAACAAAACACATGGCAACTATTAATTTTGGTGGCGTTGACGAAAGTGTCGTCACCCGAGAGGAATATCCACTTTCCAAAGCACTAGATACCTTAAAAGATGAAACCATTGCAATTATTGGCTACGGAGTGCAAGGGCCTGCTCAAGGCTTAAACCTGCGCGACAATGGTTTTAATGTTATTGTTGGTCAGCGTAAAGATTCTAAAACTTATCAGAAAGCTATTGAAGACGGCTGGGTAGAAGGCGAAACCTTATTCCCGATTGAAGAAGCTTGCGAACGGGGCACGATCATTTGTAACCTACTATCCGATGCGGGACAAATTGCGGTTTGGCCTACCATGAAGAAATACCTTACCGACGGAAAAGCACTGGTATTTTCACACGGATTCGCAGTGACATTCCACGAAGAAACTAGTATTATTCCTCCAGATAACGTAGACGTCATGTTGGTGGCACCCAAAGGATCTGGTACCAGTGTTCGTCGGCTATTTCTAGATGGAAAAGGTATTAACTCTAGCTACGCTATTTTTCAAGATGTTACTGGAAAAGCGAAAGAGCGAATTTTGGCCGTTGGCATTGGAGTAGGTTCAGGCTATTTATTTGAGACTACGTTCAAAAAGGAGGTTCATAGCGATTTAACTGGTGAGCGAGGTATTCTAATGGGAGCTTTAGCTGGAGTGATGGAAGCTCAGTATAACTTGCTTCGTAGCAAAGGTCATTCGCCTAGTGAGTCTTTTAACGAAACAGTAGAAGAGCTTACCCAAAGTCTTATTCGTTTGGTCGGTGAAAACGGGATGGATTGGATGTACGCCAACTGCTCTACTACAGCCCAGCGCGGCGCACTAGACTGGAAAGATCGCTTCCGCGATGCAGTAAAACCCGTTTTTGATGATCTGTACGAAAGTGTAGAAACTGGCAATGAAGCTCGAATCACCATCGAGCGCAACAGCCAGTCAGACTACCGGGAAAAGTTACAGGTGGAACTAGATGAACTGAAAGACTCTGAAATGTGGCAAGCTGGCAGCAAAGTCCGTGAACTGCGTCCGTAGCAAACACTTCTAATTTCCCCCCTTTTTGAAAAGGGGGATTTTCAGATGTTCAACTTCTCTTTTGATTGAACATCTTAGAGACTACAAGGTAATTGTACCACTTTCAACTATCCCTTATCAATTTTCAATTAGAAAAATGCCTCACTATTGGGATGCCGACCTGTACCAGCAGAAACATTCGTTTGTTTATCAATTGGGTGGCGATCTTATTGAATGGCTAAATCCGCAACCGGACGAAGCTATTCTGGATGTTGGCTGTGGTACCGGTGACCTTACTTACGAAATAAGTAAGTCTGGTGCAAATGTAGTCGGTATTGACCAGTCGAAGGAAATGATTCAGCAGGCTCAGCAGCAGTATACGACACCTTCGTTTCAAGTACAGGACGCTACCCAGTTCAATAACCTCCCTCAATTTGATGCGGTTTTCTCTAACGCTACGCTGCACTGGATACAAGATGCCCAAACGGTGCTGGAGCAAATTTTTCATCATTTAAAAATTGGGGGACGTTTGGTGGCTGAATTAGGGGGGAAAGGCAATATCGCTCAGATTATTGCTGCTCTAAACCAACAGCGAATGAAGCTAGGCTACTCTTCTATCAATAGTAATGAGCAGTGGTTTTTTCCTTCGGTAGGGGAGTACTGTAATCTACTAGAATTGGCGGGTTTTGAAGTCCGTCAGGCTTCTTACTTTCATCGCGATACTCCTTTAGCTGAGGACGGAATAAAGAATTGGATAAAAATGTTCGCTGAAAAGTGGCTTGCCGATGTAGAAGCTAAGCACCAGGAAATTTTGTTAGAAGCAACTCAGGAATCACTTCATTCGGTACTATGGTACGAAGAAAGCTGGTACGCCGACTACAAACGCTTAAGAATTTTGGCAGTAAAGGTTTAAAGAATGAATACGATAGTGCAAAAAACCATGATTCCGGTTGAAGATATTATTAATGCAGCGCGGAGACTAAAGGGCATTGTGCAGCACACCCCCTTTATGCTTAGCTTAAATCTATCTGAGCAATATAACGCTCGTATTCACCTTAAACGGGAGGACTTGCAAGTAGTGCGTTCTTACAAAATTCGGGGAGCGTATAATAAAATTGCCAGTCTCTCTCGTAAGACCATGGTCAATGGAGTGGTTTGCGCTAGTGCGGGTAATCATGCCCAAGGGGTAGCGTATGCTTGTCAGCGACTGGGTATTCGCGGCTATATCTATATGCCTAATCCTACTCCTAAACAGAAGGTGAAACAGGTAAAAATGTTTGGTAAAAACGCAGTAGAGATTATACTGGTAGGAGATACTTTTGATGATGCCTGCGTTGAAGCACTAAAGTTTAGCGAACAGCAAAAAGCACCATTTATTCCGCCTTTTGACGATAAAAAAGTAATTGAAGGCCAGGGTACTGTCGGCTACGAAATACTGTTGGACTCTCATGAGCCAATTGATTACCTATTCTTACCAATTGGTGGCGGAGGCTTATCAGCTGGAGTAGGCAGTTATTTTAAGCAAATCAGTCCTGCAACAAAGATTATCGGAATTGAGCCGCAAGGTGCCCCCGCTATGAAAACCTCTCTGGAAGAGGGAAAGCTAGTGACGCTGCCAGAGATTAACAAGTTTGTAGACGGAGCAGCGGTTCAGCGAGTTGGTGAGCTAACCTTTTCTATTTGTAAAGAGGTATTAGACGAAGTAGCACTAGTGCCCGAAGGGCAAGTCTGCGATACTATTCTAAAGCTTTACAACGAAGAAGCCATTGTAGTAGAACCGGCAGGAGCACTATCGGTAGGAGTGTTGGAACAATATCGTGAAGAGATTAAAGGGAAAAATGTGGTTTGCATTGTTAGTGGTGGAAACAATGACATCACACGGATGGAGGAGATTAAAGAGCAGGCTCTACTATTTAGGGGCCTGAAACACTACTTTATTATCCAGTTTCCGCAGCGAGCAGGTGCACTCAAAGAGTTTGTAGCTGAGGTGATGGGGCCGAATGACGATATTTCTCACTTTGAATACACAAAAAAAACCAGCCGAGAGAAAGGGCCGGCCTTAGTAGGTATTGAGCTTCAATCGCCCGAAGACTTTGATCCATTACTGAAGCGAATGCAGGCTAAAAACATTGCCTACGAACTGCTCAACGACAAATTTGAATTCTTTAATTTCTTGATTTAGATAATGTTATCTTTTTCCATTAGAATGTGTTGCAATGCACCCCAATAAAAAAAGCCCCACAATTGCAGGGCTATAGGTGTATAGAGTAGTAGTTTTTACTTTATTGTTACTGACCAGCCGAAACACTGGCTTCATCTTTAGCAGAGTGCATCGCCTGAACAATACTATTGAAACGTTGCTTAATATCGCTATCATTGGCTACTGCTTTCTTAATAGTATTATAGTCGCTTCCAAGAAGCCGCTTGATTAGTGCTCGATAAGCATCGGTAAATTCAGCTTTTCGTTCGCTGCTCATTTTATTTACAGCATCAATAAATGTCTTTTCAGCATCGTTGGCGGGTTCTTCGCCACTTGCGAGATCATTGTATCGGCTTTTAATAGTTGGATCTTGCGCTTCAACGTACTCTTTTACTTGATCAGACAATGTAGATTGGAAAAGACTTAATGTTTCTTGCACTACGGCGTACTTGTAGAGATCATCGTTAGTCACTTCATCCTGGGCAAACACAGGCTTCACAAACAACGCACAAAGGAAGAAAGATGCTAAAACTAATTTTTTCATTTCAGTAGAAATTTAGATAAACGTATAGTTATTTTGATAATAAAAGTAATTTAAACAAGAAAGAACGGGTAATTAAGGCAGACTTGCAAGTTTTTGAGCAAATAAATTCTTAAAAAACCTATTTCTACTCTTTTTCAAACAGAAAATGTGCCATATACTAAACGAATTACAATAAAACCCTACAATTATATAAGAAATTGCATTGTATCAAAAGTACGAAAGATGTAATAAATAACTATGATCCTTAGTTTAATTTTAATGCAGATGGATTTACGCTAGTATTTAGAGCAAATACCCTGACATTCTGTCATTATTTTCAGTAGTTTTCCTACCTTTGCAATCTTGCGTTAATTCAAAGATTATTTAATAAATATGAAGCAGATCATTGAGGGGCTAGACATACTTACTCCGGAAGTAAAACAGAAAGACCAGTGCGCTGTAAAAACTACGGTTGAACAAGATACCGGAAAATACCGAAAGCTGTACGTAGAAAGTTATGGTTGTCAAATGAATTTCTCCGACAGTGAAATTGTGACATCCATTATGCAGCAGCAGGGCTTCGATACCACCGATAGTTATGAAAAAGCGGATGTTATTTTTTTAAATACCTGTTCCATCCGCGATAAGGCCGAGCAAACTGTTCGTAAGCGTCTGAAGCAATTTAATTCGTTAAAGGAAGAAAAGCCAGGTCTATTGGTGGGAGTACTCGGGTGTATGGCGGAGCGACTTAAAAGCCAATTGCTGGAAGAAGAGAAAATTGTGGATCTTGTGGCTGGCCCGGATTCGTACCGCGACCTGCCTAACTTAGTAAAACAAGTTGATGATGGTACTAAGTCGGTCAACACCTTCTTATCGAGAGAAGAAACGTACGCTGATATTAACCCGGTTCGATTAAATTCTAATGGAGTCACTGCGTTTGTGTCTATTATGCGGGGCTGCGATAACATGTGTTCATTTTGCGTAGTGCCTTTCACCCGGGGGCGGGAACGTAGTCGCGACCCACACTCTATTGTTCGCGAAGCTCAAGACTTGTTTGATAAAGGCTATCGGGAAGTAACCTTACTTGGTCAGAATGTAGATTCTTATAAATGGTCAAGCAACGATGAATTAAAGGGAAAAGCGCAGATTGAAAAAGCCGGGGAGTCCGATATAGTTACTTTTGCTAATCTATTAGCAATGGTAGCACAGGTACATCCTGATTTACGAATCCGCTTCTCTACCTCTCACCCCAAAGATATTACCGACGAAGTACTGCATACCATGAAGCAGTACGATAACATCTGTAAATACATCCATTTACCCGCGCAAAGTGGTAATAGCCGAGTACTAGAACTCATGAACCGCACCTACTCTCGCGAGTGGTACTTAGATAGGGTAGATGCTATACGGCGAATTTTAGGCGAAGACTGCGGAATTTCTTCTGATATGATTGCCGGCTTTTGTACGGAAACCGAAGAAGAGCACCAAGGATCCTTAACCTTAATGGACTACGTGCAGTACGATTTTTCGTATATGTTTTACTATTCTGAACGCCCAGGTACTTTGGCGGCGCGAAAATACGAAGATGATATTCCGTTAGAGGTGAAGAAGCGACGGCTGCGCGAGATTATTGAAAAGCAGCAAACTATTTCTTTGCGGCGCAACCAGCGCGATATAGGCAAAACGTTTACGGTATTAGTAGAAGGATTCTCCAAGCGTTCAGATGAGGATTTGCAAGGTAGAAACAGTGCTAATAAGGTAATAGTGTTTCCGAAGAAACACTATCAAAAAGGCGAATACGTACAAGTGCGAGTGCATAATTGCACTGCCGCTACACTTTTAGGAGAAGCTATAGACTAGACAGCAGATCATTTTTTTATGTTAGATCAATCTGAACTTAGAAGCATTAAGCAGCGATTTGGAATTATTGGTAATTCTCAACGCTTGAACTACGCCCTCACGGTAGCCGCCCAGGTAGCTCCCACCGATATGACTGTGCTCATTACTGGCGAGAGCGGTAGCGGAAAAGAGTCGTTCTCAAAAATTATTCATCAGCTTAGTATTCGCAAGCACGGAAAATTTATTGCAATTAACTGCGGGGCCATTCCCGAAGG
>NZ_JBARYM010000255.1:0-3838 GCF_049647865.1 Tunicatimonas sp.
GTATGCATACTAGCCTATCAATACGGAGGCATTCTGACGGATTTGCTAGTACCAACTAACGGGGCTTTAATAGCCATCATTGCCCTAGCTGGTATCAAATACAACCAATGGATTAAGATCATCATCAAACCAACACTGTTAATAATAATCATCGCAATACTAGCCATTATTACAGCGGTATAAATTGGCTATCAGTAAGCGGATAGCTAACATAGTTATCTGTTAACCAACGGAGATATTTGATAAGGCAGTTGCAGTCCATACATTTATAGAAACTTGAAAACCTCTACCATGAAATCATTATTCCTACTCCTTATCCTTTGTTGGGCGGCAGTATCCACCAACGCTCAAGCCAAACTCCTAAAGGCCAATGCTTATTTAAATGTCAGAACCGGTCAACTCGTTAGTCCTGCAAACCTAATCATTGAAGACGGACTCATAAAGTTGATAAACCCCCAGTCCATTCCCGATGATATTGAAACTATCGACCTATCTGGTCAAATCCTCTTGCCTGGTCTTATGGATATGCACGTACACTTAGATGCAGACTTTGCTGGAAGCTGGGAATATCTAAGAGGTGAGAGTGCTAGTGATGGAACTGCCCGAGCCATTTATAATGCTGAGAAGACAGTAATGGGCGGCTTCACTACCGTGCGTAATATCGGGCAGGTGCATATTACACTTGATTTAATTGATGTGGCCGTACAACAAGCGGCTGAAAAAGGTTGGATAAAGGCCCCCCGAATAATCCCTAGTGGGCATATGATCAGCATTCAGGGAGGACATGCCGACCTCACGCTGGGGGTGGCTGAAGACCTCATCAATGTCGGACCGGAACACGGAATAGTTAATGGAAAGTACGATGCCATTAAAGCGGTTAGATATCAAATTAAACATGGTGCTAAATTTATCAAAATACACGCGACAGCTGGCATTTTATCCTTGGAAGAATCAGCTGGGGCTCAACAGCTAAGCGATGAGGAGATGAAAGCCGTAGTAGAGGAAGCGGAAAGGCACCATATGAAGGTGGCGGCCCACGCTCACGGAACGGAAGGGATAAAAGCAGCCATCCGCGCGGGGGTGTATTCTATCGAGCACGGTTCGTTGTTAGATGGAGAAGCTATAAACTTGATGAAAGAGCAAAATGTCTACCTAGTTCCAACAGTTGGTACCCACGATAAGATCATGCCTCTCGCGGCACAGATGCCACTGCAAATGCGAACAAAGGCCGAGTACATTATTCCACTGGCTATTCAAAACATTACCAATGCAATCGAAGCCGATGTTAATATAGCGTTAGGCTCAGATGCGCCTATAGTCCCCCACGGAGAAAATGCTTTAGAGCTTTCGGTAATGGTGAAACTGGGTATGTCTACTTTGGAAGCCATTCAGTCAGCCACGATAAACCCAGCCAATATGCTAAATTTAAAAGACCGTGGTGAGATACAAGAAGGACTATTGGCCGATATAATCGCCGTTGAATCTAACCCAGTGGATGATATCAGAGTACTAGAGCGAGTGAACTTTGTAATGAAAGGCGGGCAAGTTTATAAGAACCAAGAGTAAGTCAGATAAAAACTGCTTTAAGTTTTAGCTTGATATGTTCCGCCTTAGACGAGTATGTGTAAAAATAATAACTATAACAGATTGGTATTCATTAGTTTTTATTGGCAAAAGGAATAAGACTTTTCTCGGCAATCAGCACCGGACTATCGTATACTGGAATATTATTAAAGCTATACCCCCCGGCATTTTGACTGATTGATGCTGCGGGAATTTCATGAACGCTGCCCGTCCGTAGATCTACCCACACAGGCTCAGAAAAATTTCCCTTTGGAAAATCAAGATCCAATACAATCTTGCTATTATCGTTACTGGGAGTTTGTCCGTCTATCCAAACAACCACCGCCTGCTGCTTCTGGTCCAGAGATTCGTAGGCGAAGACTGATAACGAAGAATCAGTTGCCACTTGGTGGGGATAATCCGCTATCCGGCGAAGCTGATCGTCGAAAATCGCGGTCACGTTTTGGTAGGAACCGTACGATTGCTTACGCGCTACAAAGTTGCGATCCAAATCAGATTTTATTAGTCCCTTCGTATTGCGTTTCGGAGAATCCATCAGCTTTTCGTGATCGTGCGTATACACAATATCGATAATCAGGAAGTAGCTAGAAGGGATATCGCGCCCCAGGTCGCCCATCATTTTGCGAACCACCCACTTGGCCTGCGATAGTTCGGTCCAGGGATAGTTGCGCAGGGCGTAGATACTTTGGTTCTCCGAAGGGCAACCCAGCTCCCCCTGCCGTAGCGTGATGCGGTCTGAATAGGTATCAATAACTTCTCGCAATTGTTCGTAGCGTGGGTACACGTCCGAGGGGTTGTAGGTGTAGCCGTGCACGGTGATGTCGTCTACCAGATCGAGCTTATTCTGCTGTTGCAGGGTGTTTAAAAAGGTATCGATAAATTTTTGCCCTCGCTCACCCGTACTGGCGATTGAAAGCGCGTAGAGCGTAGCGTCGGGAATGATAGAGCGGATGATTTCCGCCGTACGTACGTACAAGGCGGTGTAGTCTTGTGCCGAATTTTTCCCTTTGTTGTCGGGCTCATTCCAGACCTCCCAGATCTTCACCTTGTCCTTATAACGCTGAGCCATAGCCCTCACCCAATCGTCCCAGGCGGCCAGGGCCACGTCGGAAGTGGGAAACCCGGCACTCAGGTGGATACCACCACCTCCTTCGTAGATAGGATTGCCGTAGGAAGTTTGCAGCCAGGGTTCTACCCCTTCGGCTAGTGCGTGCTCGATTGCCTCATCGAGCCACGCAAAGTGATACACGCCCTTCTCCGGTTCGCACTTGGCCCAGCCACCTTGTAACCGTATTTGCTTGGTACCCAATGGCCCCAGATGGTCCTTCCAGCTATCGAAGTCTACCAGATCGCGATCCATTGTCTCCGCGCCAATCGACCAGTTATTCGCGGTAATATCGCGGGCGTGACGTGATTGCACCTGTCCCAGGTACGGAAACTCAACATCGGTCGTATCCTGAGCGTGAAGTGGAATAGATAAGATGAATCCCAGCACGATGGCTAAAAAGTTTGCTAAAAATACGTTGAAAATAGTGCGGTTAGTGATCATAGAGTATATAGTGTTGATTTTATTTCTAGTAACATGACTGTGGTAGTTACACCCCCGGACACGATAAAAATCCCCCGTCTGTAATGACATTGTATCTTAGGGACAAAAAAGAGATTAAATGAAGATACACAAAAATGCTCAGTTGACGGTGAAGCAACGCCAGTTAATTCAACAGCTTTATCACGATGGGCAAGCCAAGAAAAGTGAATTGGCTCGGCGTTTCAACGTCAACCGAAAGACGATTGATCGTTGGGTGAGGCGGGATAGTCCTTATGACCGAACTAGTGGACCTAAGCGAGCTATTCGGATCATCACTACAGAATATCGGCAGGCGATCATTAGCCATCGGCAAGAGCATCCTACTGATGGCCCGATCACGATTGCGTTCCATTTAAAAGAGGAGTTTCCCGTAGCTAATCGGGGAACCGTGCAACGCGTTCTCCAGCAGGAAGGATTAACCCGCCCAGTGTCACAAGGAGGAAAAAAAAGGAAGGGCTAACAGTAGGAAAGCATAGGGCACAGATGGACTGGCAGCATCTGCCTGCTATCCAAGGAACAGCTGGCTTCAGTTACAAAATTAGTATTATTCATATGAGTACCCGAATCAAGTATAGCGAGATTCCTACCAACTATCATACGCAGACGCTCGCTGGGTTCTTGCAGCGGGCGGTGGAACGGCTACCCCCTTTCTATATAGTTTTCACC
>NZ_JBARYM010000256.1:0-6239 GCF_049647865.1 Tunicatimonas sp.
GACTTACGTAGTAGCGGGCACCGGGAGTGAGTGGTTCGTTTACCGTAAAGGTCGTCTCACCAGTAACTGGGTTCATTATCATCATTTGGTTTTCCCCCGCGATCATCGCTAGGCGGATGTACTCTCCTTCTAGTTCAGAAAAAGACTGGGAAACATCCGGTTCCGGATCGTTGTCGGAACAGGAAAAAGTGAGCCAGACTAGGCTCAATAACATAAAGGATAGGCGAAGATTTTTCATAGAATTAATAGTTTTACTTTTGTTTGCGAAAGTAGAGTAGCAGTTTTACATTTGCAACATAGTTGCGTTAAAAATTTTTATAAATTTCCGCAATCGCACACATTTCTAACCAAAGAATGCCCCATTATTTTTCAACGAAATATAATTATATCCAATACTATTGCATTCTTATCAGAAGCGACTTAAATGCGTATATTATCACACTTGCGTTTCTCTTATTATCCTTTAGCAGTTTAGCTCAATCGTTTTCATTAAGTGGACAGGTCGTAGATGAGTATCTTAAACCCATCGACGGGGCTCAAGTAGAATTACTGAATCCTCATCAGTTACAGCTCACCAATTTTGAGGGGTTGTTCACCTTTACAGTTCCTACTGATACCAATTATACATTAATGGTACGCTCGTTAGGATACGCCAAGCAACACGTAACACTGTCACCGAATGCAGCCCGACCACCAATCCAAATTCACTTAGTACCGGATGCAAAAATTTTGGCGGAAGTACAGATTGACGGTGCCGCAATCCGCACTACTTCTACCTCTTCCCAAACGGTAACCACAATTACGCGCAACGACTTAGATCAGGCAGCCGGGGGAAGCTTCGTAGATGCGCTCACTCCGGTAGCGGGCATCAATGCCATCAACACCGGAGTGGGCATTGCTAAACCGGTGATTCGGGGTATGAGTTATAACCGGATTATGGTGAACGATCAGGGCGTGAAGCAGGAGGGGCAGCAGTGGGGCTCCGACCACGGACTGGAAATTGACCAGTTTGACGTGCAGCAGGTAGAAATTATCAAGGGGCCAGCATCGCTGCGTTACGGCTCCGATGCAATGGGCGGAGTGATTAACATTCTACCCGCTCCATTTCCGGAAGCGGGTCAACTCCAAACCGAGGTGAAGGGTATTTATCAGTACAATAATAATTTACGCGGAGTAAGTGCTGCCGCCGAAGGCAATCAGCAAGGCTGGCTCTATCGGGTGCGTTACAGTCACCAGGACTTCGATAACTACCGGGTACCCGCCGACCGCTTTACCTACGCCGGTTTTGAGCTGCCGATCTACGACGAGCGACTACGCAACACGGCCGGACAAGAACGAAACTTCGCTTTCACTACCGGACTAAAACGAGCTTGGGGGCAGTCGACAGTGAAAGTTAGTCGGTTTCATCAGCGAGTCGGTTTGTTTCCGGGAGCGGTGGGAATCCCAAGTGGTTACCAACTCCAGCGTTACGATCAGCGGCGCAGCATCGGTCTGCCCCGGCAAGACAACACCCACTGGAAGGTGCTGTGGAATACGCAGTACGGTTGGGATCGGTCCACCCTCGAGATTGATGCGGGTTATCAGCACAACCAACGCTTAGAAGAATCGCTGCCCCACACTCAGAATGTAGGCCAAACAGTAGATGGTACCGTGGCGCACGATTTACGGCTAAGAACCTATTCACTTAACGCCCGGCTTATTCAGGAAATAACTTCCCAGTGGACGGTTACTTACGGGGTGCAGGGGCAACGGATGCAGAACGGCTATGGTGGGTTTGAGTTTTTGATTCCAGCTTTCACTACCTGGCAGGGGGGTGGGTTTGCACTGCTTGAGTACGCTGATTCGCCGGTTAATCCCCGCTGGCAGTTCAACGCTGGTTTACGTTTCGATGGCGGACAGCACGACATCCTGGAGCACCAGCAACCTTTGTACGATGACGTGCTACAACCCACCTGTAAGTTTGATCAGCGCAACGCTGACCTAATCCGACAGTTTGCCGATGTAAGCGGAGCGGTGGGAGCCCAGTGGCAACTCTCATCCACTTGGCAAATGAAACTTAACCTTGGCACTAGTTTTCGGATGCCGACTGCTATAGAATTAGCCTCTAACGGCGTTCACCACGGCACGTTTCGTCATGAGTTGGGCAATCCTGACTTGCAATCGGAGCGGGGCTATCAACTTGACTACGCACTGACGTACCGACGAGGTAAAATCAGCAGTACGCTCACGCCGTTTGTGGCCTACTACGATCAGTATATTTATCTGGCTCCGACCTCTTCGTTTAGCCGTTTGCCCTCGGGCAGCCAGCTTACCTGGGAGTTTCGGCAGGCGGATGCCGCCTTTTGGGGTGGCGAATGGGTTACTACCTATCAGCCTGGTTCAGCCTTAAAAGTGCAAGCCTCGCTGGAGTACGTGGCTAACTATAATCTTGACTTTCAGTTACCGCTCCCGCTCACTCCGCCCTTTTCGGCCTTAGGCGAAGTAACTTATCAGGTAATTTCACAGCGTGGGGTTTTGCAATCGCTGGAGCTGCACGGCGATGTCCGTTGGGTAGCCGATCAAAACCGAGTAGACCGCAACGAGCGAGCTACGTCTGGTTATACCTTGCTGGGTGGGGGCGTAAGTAGCGAATGGGCTATTTGCGATACATTTTTAAATTTAATGGTGCAGGTTGACAATGCGCTTAATACACAATATCTGCACCACCTAAGTCGCTACCGTTTGCTGAACTTACCCGAACCGGGTCGCAATGTGGTGGTCACCCTGCGGGTTCCTTTATCTTTTTCCATAAACTCATAACAGCATGAAAAATTATCTGCCTATACTATTTACCACGTTTGCGCTAACTGCTTGTTCGGATAATGATCCGGACGACCCTAGCAATGATCTGGATGCTCCGGTTTTTTCTTCTATCAGTCGTCCTTACTCTGAAAGTGATCCCAATGTAGTTAAGATACGAGGCGAATACATGGAAGTATTGTCGGAAAACAGTACCGAACTGTTACTACAGGGTGAACTATCGGATAATCTGGCTCTCAGTGAGATGCGAATTGATATTCATAATTCCCAGGATGGACATACTCACGCCCGCATCGAGCAGCGATTACCGGGCTTTCGAGTCGATGAAGTAGTTCAAATGGATGGCACTAGCCATACGATTAACCGAAGCATCCGCTACGATGACCGCGACTATCTGGCCGGGCCGTATCACGTATTACTGCACGCGGTGGATGCGGCCGGTAACAGCACCTCCTTCAACGATGGTTCTAGTGTAGTACGCAGTGTGTATCTCAAACGCCCTTATATGCCATTAATCTCGCTTACTAATGATCCGGACGCATCGCTTGAGGAATTATCCGGAACGGCAGGTAGCCCACTGGCAGTTGAAGGTTATCTGGAGCACCAACGCGGTGAGCACGACTTTGCCATTACTTTTATTCGTTTATCGCTGGTGCAGGACACCGACCGCACCGATAATACCGACTGGCAAGGAGATACTAGCTACGAAGCCATATGGGGCGAATCGCAGTTTCTGCGGGATAATACTGGGGCAATGCTGGCTGGGGACGATGTTCCTGCTTTCACCAACGATCAACTACCGTTAGCAACACTGTGGGAAAGTCAACCCTATACCCTACGGGCAAATGACGATAAACGAGTGCTGCGTATTGAAGTGGAAGATGAAGGAGGCAACTTGGCAGTACGGGAGTTCAAATTAGTTATTTAGTAAGAATCACTATTACCAACTTATATTTGGTATATTATCGCATACACAACTCAATAAGCTATGAAAAATCATACTAGACGAAACTTTTTAAATAAAGCTAGTGGTCTACTGGCAGGAACAGGAGTTTTATCTGCTTTGGCCCCCTCCGCAGTGGCTCGTATTCAGGATTTTAGTGAACAAAAGGGGCAACTATCAGCAGAAACTTTAGCGAGTGATGAAAGTTACTGGCAAGAAGTTCAAAAGGCGTTTAGTGTTAATCCCGACTTTGTTAATTTGGAAAATGGGTACTACAGTCTGATGGCTGAACCGGTGACTACTGCTCAAGTTGATGACCTAAGAATGATTAACGCCAATCATTCCTTCTATATGCGCCGCCAGCATAAGGAAGATCGGGCAATAGTTAAGGAACAAGTAGCCAAACTAGCGGGCTGCTCTCCCGAAGAACTTATCCTCTGTCGTAATACTACCGAAGCATTAGATACCGTTATTATGGGATTGACTATGCAGCCGGGCGATGAGGCTATCATGACTGAGCAGGATTACTACAGCATGTTGCAGTGCTTTGCCATGCGCGCCCGGCGCTTCGGTTCGGTCAATAAAATTATTAAACTACCCTTTCATCCCCAATCGGACGAAGAAATTGTTGCCGCCTACGAAGCAGCGATCACTCCTAAGACCAAAGTCATTCTGGTTACCCATTTAATTAACACCACTGGGCAGATTTTACCGGTTCGTAAGATTGCCGATATGGCTCACGCCCGGGGGGTAGAAATAATTTCTGACTCAGCCCACGCCTTCGCTCACATGGATTTTAAGATTCCAGATCTGGACTGCGACTACTTTGGGGCTAGCCTACATAAGTGGCTGGGTGCCCCCCTGGGTACGGGTATTTTATACATGAAGAAAGATAAGATCAATAAGGTTTGGCCGCTGTTTGGTGACGATAAGTACGCAGATACCGACATCCGCAAGTTCGGCCACATAGGTACTATCCCTTGTCACAATGATCGGGCAACAGAAGATGCTATCGCATTTCACTACACCATTGGCGGCGCAAAGAAAGAAGCTCGCTTGCGCTACCTAGCAACCTACTGGATGGATAGAGTGAAGGACATCCCAAAGGTTGTTATTAATACCCCCGCCCAGTCGGCTCGCTACTGTGCTATTGGCAACGTGGGCATTAAAGGAATGGATTCTCACAAACTGGCTGATACCCTGTTTGAAAAATACAGCATCTTCACCGTAACCAAAAATGTCGGGGAAATAAGTGGCGTACGAGTCACCCCGCATCTGTATAATAGCCTGGATGATTTAGATCAATTGGTGGTCTCCCTGAAAGAACTGGCCGCCTGACGAAGCTACTATTGGGATGATACTTCCGAGGCTGCTTCGTCAGTCATACGTTGGTGTTCGTCTTGCATGATTTGGTGTTCTTACATCATCATGTCGTGTTCCTTATCCATCTGCTGATGCTCTTCGCGCATGGTGCTAAATTGAGCTTCCATTTCCTCTTCGGTGAAGTTACTAACTTCTGGGTTTTCCAGGAGAGCACTATGTTTATCAATGACGGTTTGATGCTCATCGATCATGGCTTGATGTTTTTTCATCATAACTTCATGCTGGTCATGTACCGCACTGAACAGCGAATCATCTTCAGCGTTAAATACTGCCTGATGATCCTGCACCCAGCGTTGATGAGTTTGTTCTATGCTATCGTGATGAGCTTTCATTTGCTGATGAGTTTCTTCCATTTGGACGTGTTCTTCCTGGAAATCAATAATTATCTCTTGACTCCTGGGAGAACAGGCAATCACGAGGGTGAGCGGAATAAAAAGAAAAGAGCGTGACATAATAATCGGATAAGGTTATCAATTACTACGACAACTAAGCTTACGCAAATTTGATGCGTTTGTAGAGATGTAGCTACAACGACTATACCTTACACTTGAAAAGAATAGTTACTATTAAGGAAATGTGTAAAACTTAATTGTTACACGCTTTACAAGTGCCACTAAGGGTATAGTTTAACCGATCTACCGAAAACTCATCGGAGACCGCTACCTCGGGTACTTTTACATCTTCCAAACAGTAGGTTTGATGGCACTGATCGCAGATAAAATGGGCATGTTGATCAGTGTGTTGTTCGTCGGGACAGTGCTGTCCACAAAGGGCGTATTTAGTACCTCGCTCATCTTCTGAAGCCCGGTGCAGTATACCGTGCTCTTCAAATGCATTTAAAGCTCGATATACGGTAACCCGGTCCAGACGAAGCTTCACTTTGGCAATAATATCGCCAGCTGATAGTGCAGTATCGTTTTTAAGGAATAGCTTTAACATCTCAGTACGAATAGGCGTTTTTCTTAACCCATGCGCGTGCAGAAGATCCGTAACCAATTTTTGATTATTCATATCAACGATATACTAGCAATTTTTATGCTGTTTTCCAAAATATCTGAACAACAGAGAATCCTTGATAATGGTATATTATCAAAGACGTATCCTGTCTTTCAAA
>NZ_JBARYM010000257.1:0-2345 GCF_049647865.1 Tunicatimonas sp.
CTGCAAACCCGGCAAATCAAAATCTACTGAATCTGGCTCAGGAATAGTTAAGGTATCGGCTTGAATACATAAGCCAGGAAGGCTCTCAAACTCTAGACCAAACGAACCAGGAGCCAAGCCATTACCAGCCGGAGGATTAGCTTCAGGAATGGTAAAAGTTAGTCCTGAAGAATTTGATCCGCTAAATGCTACTGTTCCACTCTCATCCACTATTGACCAATTCACTCCGGTGAAAGTTCCCGGATCATCAGGAGTGATAGTAACGAGCAACGTTCCAGTATCATCGCAGCCCTCTTGAGGTTCAACCTCAACGGTAAAATCTGCGTTGGCATCGCTAATGGCAAACCGTTCAGTAGTGGTACAGCCAATAGAGTTACTAACCGCTACTGTGTATACACCTGCTGCTAAACCAGTAATATCACCGGTTGTACCAACTTGAATACCGTCCGAATCAGTCCAGACGAAAGAATACGTCTCGTCAGGGTCACTTAAAATATTTAATTGTATTTCGCCGGAAGGTACGCCACATTCAGAATTAGTCACCGTGCCTTCAATCTCGGGAGATTCTAAAATAGTTACTACCACGGTATCTTGGTTGAAGCAGCCAATATCATCGGTAACGGTAACCGTGTATTGATAGACTCCGGGATCAGGAGTAAGGTTGCTCACTTCAATAACAGGTTCGTTGGTGCTAGTGATTACCTGATCGTTTTGATCCAGAATAATCCACTCGTAGCCCGGATCGCCGGGGGAAGGTATTTCTACGTCTAATTCGCGTTCTTCATTCTGGCAAAGCGTAAAGTCTTCGGGCAACTCCAGCGGCGGACGGTTATCCACTACAAACACTTCGCCTTCACTGATGCAGCTATCGGCATTAACTACCGTCACATTGTAAAAACCCGGTTCAGTCGCGGTAATGGTATTGGTCGGTGGTAAGTTGCCTCCGCCTATCGCTCCCTGCCGAATCCACTGGAAAGTGAGTGTTCCATCATCATCGGCCGGATCAATCGCCGTTAGGTCTACGCCCCCATTACAAAGGTTAACACTTTCGGGCAAAATTACTTCCGGAGCAATACCCATTGTAAACTGCTGAACTAGTACCGTATCTATATCGCATTCGTTGGATAGCGTAACCCGGGCTTCGTAGGTGCCCAGGGTGTCAATGGCAAATGAAAAACTTTGCTCCGAACGAAGCGAGTCAGTTAAGCCGACAAAACTTTCGGTACCATCTTCATTGAGGCGGACGATGACCCATTCGTAGGTTTCAATCACATCATCGCGACCTTGAGCGGAGAATTGAGTTTCATTGCCCACGCAGGCATCGTCTACGGCAATATTGGGTTCCGGGAAGGAATTACCGCCCTGATTAATAAAACTAGGCAAGCCTCGGGTGACGGTTGCTCCTGCTGGAAGCTGCACCTGATCGGCTTGGTACTGGTAGCTAGATGGATCATTCACATTGCCGGAAACCGTTCCCAGCCCGGTCGCTCCTTCCTGGGCTACGTAGACCTGACCATCCGGCCCCTGCTGGATGGCTCCGAATACGCCAGTCGCTCCACCTACCGGCTGAAAGTTTACGGTCGCTCCTTCTTCCAGCGGTCGCTCAATGCTGGCTACGTAGATGCCGTTGTCAGTAGAGACGATAGCCACAGTATTCCCAACCGAATCAGATTGAAATTCTAAACCGTAGGGTGTACCCAATCCATCGAAAGGAACAATGGTTGGATTGCTAAGCTCCGATGTTTCGGAATCATAATTGAAAATTTCTACTCGGTTATCAGCCACCACTCCCACAATAGTTCCGGTAGAATCGCCCCCGAACTTCATGTAACCTTGAGCATCTTCAAGACTGGCGAAATCGTGATTAGAACCTACTGAGGAAATCACGGGGTTGCCAATACCTTGATCGGTAATAGGATAGGCGCGGAATGCATTATTGCCGTACTCATGAACCAGCAAAGTAGCCGGACCACCGCGTCCACCCTGAATAGTAATACGTTCGGTCGCCGGTGAATATAGAGGGTTGTTATCAGAAACAATGACGGGCCCAGGCTGGTCGGTGCTAGGGTCTACGCCGTTTAGGTTAACTACTGCGTAGCGCAGCTCGAAGCCGCCACTTTCTACTGGAGTTGCGGTAAATACATAGTAAGCAGCATCGGTGCCTGGCACTTGTACCATACCTACCATGGTAGCTGATGCGCTTGGGTCAGCTCCTTCGGTCAAATCTACTGGGGCACCCAGTGCATCCGGTACTTCGGTATGATTACCGCCGCTGACAAAGTACAGCGTGCGCCCATCAGTATAGAATAGCGGATCACCACTGGCATCCGAAATAGCTTCTACGC
>NZ_JBARYM010000258.1:0-3814 GCF_049647865.1 Tunicatimonas sp.
CTACTAACGTACTGATCGGCAACTTCCGCCCCACCAATAGTTTTCAGCAGCACATCCGAAGCCGAACCGTCGCTCCGTATCGTGTAGCCTAACAATTCTCTAATGGTAAGCTCAACCCCCGCCGGAAACTTCTCCCGGATAGGACTATAACCCTGCTTAGGAATGTAGTCTGACGGTGATACCGAGATAATCTGATCTAAACGTAACTTCCCTTGGTCTACTTGATCCAACACGGCCATGGCAATCGGGAATTTATACACACTCTGCATCGGAAATCGCTGATCAGCTTGGTAAGCAATGGTTTCGCCAGTTTCTAGAAGTATGGCATGTACGCCCACGTTACCACTAATGCTCCCGGCATGTTGTCTGATTACTTCTTCAGGACTTTTCTGTCCACTAGCCGATAGGTATAACAAAGAAATAAAGATCATACTTAAAGACATCGCCCGAGGTTCTTCTAGTCCTAATACGTTCATGTTGATTGTATTTACTATCTCTTTGGGTAAATTTTTTTAAAGATATTTACTGATTGCCACCATTGCTCCAATAGTAATGGTGGCCAATGTTGCCCCAACACTCACCACCCAAATAATGATTCTGGTCTGCACTTCGCCAAGTTGCTTCTGAAAATCATTCGACTTAAGGAGAAAATCTTCTTTAGTCAACAATTCCTTGTTAGCTTCTTTTTGTAAACCCTTAATCGTATTTACTGCTTGTTGCGCATTGTCATCGCTCCAGTTACCTTCTTTTAACAGCTGATAAAGTTTGATCTCGAGTTCTTCTGTTACTGACATCTTAATTCTGATTTTATTTCCATAAAGATAGTAAATACAATCATCCTTTACAAGGGTTATCCCAACTTACCTTTCAATTCTCTACGTATTTCTTCTAGTTTAATTAGTTCTTCTTCTTTCCAAGGGCGTAGCCCTTTACGCTGCTGGGCGAAATAGGCCGTTTTGGTACGCTCTCGACTCCCGGTGAGCATGGCGCATATCTCACTTAAATTTAGCCAAGGTTCATTAAGCCACTCAGGGGTATGTTTATGCGTCGTCATGTAGCAAAAGTAGCAAATACTAAGCAAACATATCCAACTGAAACTGTGGTTTGAATTAGCAAGGTATCTTGCTGTATTTCCTTCTCATAGAAGGAATTTTAGAATTGCTGTATATCCGATTTACTTACTCTCATAAGTTTGGTTACTATTTAGAATACAAACAGTTGTTTGCAGAAAATTTGGCTCGAATTACCCTCATCAACAGGATTTTCTGCTAAATATTCCGGCTTTCGCTTAGCATTGCGTAGATTTAGCCACTAAACTAACCTAGTATGGACAACGACAACCGCCCTCCTCTCTTTTCATCCTGGAAAGGCTGGTACGCTTTAGTAGCTGGTGTACTAATCATTTCAATCGTTTTCTTTTATTGGCTAACCCAAGCGTACGCATGAGTTTAATTGACTGGGTTGTTTTAATCGGTACGCTATTATTCATCGTAGCTTACGGTATTTATCGTACCCGAGGCAAGCAAGATATGGATAGCTACTTGAAGGGGGGCTATAGTTTCCGATGGTGGACGGTCGGACTGTCAGTAATGGCTACGCAGGCCAGTGCAACCACCTTTTTGTCTGTTCCGGGTGAGGCCTTTGAGTCGGGGTTGGGCTTTGTTCAGTTTTACCTGGGATTGCCACTGGCAATGATTGTGCTGTCAATTACCTTCATCCCTATCTACTATCGGTTGAAAGTATACACCGCTTATGAGTTTTTGGAGAACCGCTTTGATCTGAAAACTCGAATCCTAGCGGCCTTTCTCTTTTTAGTACAGCGGGGGCTAGCCGCCGGAATCACTATTTTTGCGCCATCCATCATACTATCCACCATTCTGGGCTGGAGCTTATCAGTGACTACTTTTATTATTGGAGTAGTGGTAACCGCTTACACCGTAAGTGGTGGTACCAAGGCCGTAAGCCAAACGCAAAAGCAACAAATGGGTGTAATGTTGGGAGGAATGGTCGTCGCGGTATTCGTTATTCTAAACTTACTGCCCGAAGATATTTCTTTCGGGAATGCCATTGACGTTGCCGGTTATATGGGCAAACTCGACGTAATTAATCTGGAGTTTGATGCCAGTGACCGCTACAATATTTGGTCAGGTTTGGCGGGAGGATTCTTTCTACAACTGGCGTACTTTGGTACCGATCAGTCGCAGGTGCAACGGTATCTAACGGGTAGTTCGATCACCCAAAGTCGGTTAGGGTTGCTCATGAACGGCTTACTGAAAGTACCTATGCAATTTTTAATTCTGATGGTGGGAGTATTAGTTTTTGTCTTCTATCAATTTTATCAGCCTCCACTGTTTTTCATTGAAAAGGGGAAAGAAAGCGTAGCCCAGTCAGAATATGCCGGACAGTGGGATGAACTAGATCAGCAGTATCAGCAGGTTTTTGAGAAAAAACGGGAGAATATTCAGTCTCTGCTAAGCCAACTTGAAACTGAAGATGATGAGGGAGCTGCGGCTACCCGACAGCAAATAATGGCTTTAGAAGAAAAAACACTTTCTTTAAAAGCTCAGGCTCGAGACGTAGTGACGAAAGCGGATCCTGAGAATGAAACCAAAGATGCCGACTATATTTTTCTCACCTTCGTAATGCGTTATTTCCCCCAGGGCCTGGTAGGTCTGCTATTAGCGGTTATCTTCTCAGCCGCCATGTCATCCACTGCTTCGGAACTCAACGCGCTTGGTACCACCACCACTATTGATTTTTACCGTCGCACGATTCGGCCAGAAGCTTCGGATGATCATTACTTGCGAATGTCACGTTGGTTCATCGTAGGTTGGGGGATTATTGCCATGATTTTCGCTTCGCTAGTATCGCTGGCTGATAACCTCATTGAGTTTGTCAACATTGTTGGTTCGCTCTTCTACGGTACTATTCTGGGAATCTTTCTTACGGCATTTTACATTCGGTATATTCAAGCGAAGGCAACGTTTTGGGGTGCCGTGGTTGCCGAGGGTATGGTGCTATCGCTGTTTTTCTTCTTCCGCGATCAAATTGGGTTTCTCTGGTATAATTTTATTGGTTGTGCAATAATGATTGTAATGGGTTTCCTACTACAGCTGCTATTACCTAGTTCTCCGAAGGAAACAACGTAAATTATGCGCGGATCAAAGTGTTTGATAATCAATTATCTGAAATTATTTTTAGAATGAGTTCTCAAAACTGTTTAGTAGTGTTGGCTTGCTTATTCCTTATGAGTTGCGGTAGTGTGCAACAGCTTACTATTCCTCCTCAGCAAAAAGTTGTTCTCAGCGGAGGCGATCAAGGAGTGTACGACATCAAAATCATCAATAAAGGAATTAATGCAGTGCGCATTTCGGAAGAGTTAGAACACGGTGAATCCATTGATCAGGGATTCTTATCAAGGGGCGACAAACGACGACTTTCTTTTCTTTCCGGTTCTGAGGCAGTTTTTTCTAATGTGTTATCTGATACAGTTTACCTTAAGCTTCGGGTATTTAATGCATCGGAGGTAGAAACTCGGCAAAATCTGATTCAATAGGTTTCGTCTACCTCTAATACTTCCAGTATTTCAGCTAAATCATCAAAGTCTTTATAACCAGGTTTAATTTCGTTACTGCCCTTCAAGGCAATTCCTAAAATGGCACTATTGTCCACCAGTGAGAGAATATTGTCGGGAGTAATTCCAAACCCTAACAATATAGGATAATGCTCAGCTAGGTGCAACGTATCATCCAAGGTTAGATGAGCGGAGCCATGAGAGTTTTCGAGCACAAAATAAGTGACCTTTTGTTGGTGA
>NZ_JBARYM010000259.1:0-1765 GCF_049647865.1 Tunicatimonas sp.
GTAGTGGGAGTAAGTAAAGATCAGTCTTTTGATCTTGAAAGCAGCGTGGCAGATGGGCTAATTATAGCGACTAAATTTGGTGAAAGTTGGTACTCGTTAGAGGTAGCTTTAACGTCGGGCAAAGTGAACAATGTTATGATTGATAAGCATCTCTTTTCCCGAGCTACCCAAAACATAATAGAAGCAATTAGAAATTACTATTGGGTAGAAGCAGCAAACTACCTTTCTCATACGCTCACGCTATCATTTGTAGTAGTGCTTATTTGGAGAGTAAAAAAATACGGATTTTGGAAATAATACTGATTTAGGCTAGATGTTAATACGCCCTAGAAGAGAATCGGATTTGCTCAATAACCCAAGCAATACTGTCTAATTTAAGATTGAGCGAAACAATAGCTTTGGCATCGGTGTACACTTGTAAACTGCTCTCGGAAAGGTTAGCTAAGTGCCACCTTATCCACAACCGAAAAAAACTAACTAAGAGAGGCATCAAACCATCTGTGCTGCGTTTCTGGAAGGTTACAGGTTTCCTGCTGATAGCAAATCCAAATTGCTATCTTGCTCAATAGTGAACCGAAATTTCTTTCCTTGGTAGTTTGCGAAAGAAATAGATGCAGAAATAAACTCGGGTCTAGGCGGGAAATAGTTCTTCCAACTCGGCGATACCGTGCTGAACGTTTTGAACAACTACACTCACTAATGCCGGAACCGTAGATAAATCGGACGATTCTTTACAATTTCGCTCAATGGTTTTTACCTTCTCTAATGTTTGTTTTAAGCCTATAAACTGAAGGGAAGGCTTTAATTGATGCGCTGCTTGTCCTACTTCAAACCAATTAGATTGAGCGCAGCTTTTTTGCAATTGGTTTAAGGTATTGGGCGCATCATCAATGAAAGTTTTGATAACTGATTTCATAAAATCTTGATCTCCCCCAGTTATTTCCTCTAGATACGTTAAATCAATACTAGCACTACTAACTGTCTGGTTTACACTATTTACTTGATCCATAATAAGCACTTTTTTATACAGCTGATACTAAGCAAAGGTGGTTTCAGAATTCTCAGATTCTGCCATTTGACTATCTAATTCTTCAATTTCTTTGAGGTAGCGGTAAATGGTAGACTTTCCGATGTCTAATTTCTTAGCTACCAGTAACACATTATTGTCGTACTTTTTAAGGAAGTGTAGAATAATACGAAAGGTGTATTCTCGCATGGTGAGTTCTTCTAAAATAAAGTTCTCTTCTTTACGAACACTATTGAAGCGAATATCATCGGCTTCAATTAAGTGTCCTTCTGCCATTACAGCGGCTAATTCAATAGTAGATTTGAGTTCCCGTACATTTCCGGGAAAGGTATATTTTAAAAGTTTCTCTTGGGCAGACTTGGTAAATGTGATCCCGCCCATGTTGTTATCTTTGCAAAACTGACTAAGGAGGAAGCGGGCTAATAAAATAATATCGTTGCCTCGATCGCGTAAAGGCGGTAGGTGAATGGGTAAACCTAGTAGTCGGTAGTATAAATCTTCCCGAAAGTTCCCTGAGGTTACTTCATCGGCCAAATCACGATGAGTGGCTACCAGTATTCTTATATCCAGTTTGGTAACTTGGTTACCACCAATTCGGACAACTTCTCGCTCCTGGAGCACTCGGAGCATTTTCGCTTGTAGGCTAAGCTCCATTTCCCCAATCTCATCCAGAAAAATAGTTCCTCCTTGGGCTTCTTCAAATTTACCAATCCGTCGAGCGGCGGCACCGGTAAAGGC
>NZ_JBARYM010000260.1:0-7704 GCF_049647865.1 Tunicatimonas sp.
GAAAATTTACGGTTGTGTCGCAGGCTTGCTGGTTGCCACAGAAGGTATAATAGATAGTAGATTTGATTTATATATTAGTAGCAGATCAGTTTAATTTGCTCTCAAAACATTATTATCGGTAGTAAAACATAAAATAGGCATGCTATTTTGCTAAAATTGGTGGGCTCGCTCTTCATAATATAATCTCGCTGAAACGTATAATCTGTGTTCTTTGGCTGATTAAGGTACACGCATATAACGAAGACTATTTTCAGTAGATAATAGCTTTTAGAAAGAGACTGTTTGATATACAGTTGGCTTTATCAGAACGTACGCCTAGTATTGCAAATTACATAGATTTACCGATGCTACGGTGTACACTGCCTATCACTAAAGCGTAAAATCCCCGCAATGAATAAATTATCAGCCATTGGTCAGCAAAAGGCCCAATTAGTACAGAAAGAAAATCGTAAGCGAATTAGTTTTCTGCTGAAGTTACTGCTGTTTGTAGGGCTAGTTTATGCCAATATTCACTCAGATTACTGGATTGACTTCATTGCGGGGGAAGCCCCGGATTTAGCCGATCCTCTGGACCGAGTTTTCCGAGCTTTATTATTTATTCTTACGACCAACCTACTAATTTCTCTGGCTCGTATTGTACTGGTAGCGGTTTACATTCGCCGAAAACATGAGCGTTCGCGGGCAAGTAACGTAGTGCTAGCGATTAACCGGATTGCTACCCTGCTCAATATTATCGTAGTTATAATTGGTGGGTTTCTGTTATTCGGATTAGAGTGGGATGATTTTTTTAGCACGTTCAGCTTAGTGGCCGTAGCCACCGTGCTACTCACTAAAGACTACATTTCTAACACCATAAACGGATTAATCAACATGATGTCGGATCGCTTGGCACTGGGCGACCGGGTGAAAATTGGTGCTCACGAAGGAACGATTAAGGATATTACCCTAAGCAATGTTTATTTGGAAGATGATGCGGCAAACCGAATTATCATTCCGAACAACACGGTATTTGCTGCTGATGTTATTAATTATAACCAACAGCGGGGCGAATTGGTAGAAGTTCCTGTCGAGCTTCATTCTGATGCAGTAGGAAATATTGTTGAATGGGAAAACCGAGTTAAAGTAAGCCTGCAGCCCTTTAATACCTATATTAATCTAGCTAAAGTAAAAGTGCGTTTACAGCATATAAACGCGGATAAAGTGCAGTTAGTAGTTCAGTTTCGTAGCAAAAACAGTAGTTCTGGCCGGAAAAAAGAGATAATTCACACGATATTGCAGCAATTTATTACCATTAAAACGGTATCTTAATCAAGAAAGACTAGACCTTTCCCGAACCTATTTCCCTATCTTTGCGCTTTAATTGAAAAAAGAACGCAATTTACATGCAGAGTATCCGAAATGTGGCGATCATCGCCCACGTAGACCACGGGAAAACCACCCTGGTAGATAAAATTATTTATGCTTCTAAAATCTTCCGGGAGAACCAGGAAGCGGGCGAGTTAATTCTGGATAGTAATGATCTGGAGCGAGAGCGCGGAATCACGATTACATCGAAGAATGTATCGGTTCGCTACCAAGACGTGAAGATTAATATTATCGACACCCCCGGTCACGCCGACTTTGGTGGTGAGGTAGAGCGAGTTTTAAAAATGGCCGACGGCGTTTTGCTGTTGGTGGATGCTTTTGAAGGCCCCATGCCGCAAACTCGCTTTGTATTGAGCAAAGCGCTATCACTGGGGTTGAAACCCATTGTGGTAGTTAACAAAGTAGACAAGCCCAATTGCCGTCCCGACGAAGTACACGAGCAGGTGTTTGACCTGATGTTTAACCTGGATGCCACCGAAGAGCAGCTAGACTTTCCTACGCTCTACGGCTCGGGTAAAGCCGGTTGGATGGCTAATGACTGGCAGAAGCCCACCGATAATATCACTCCCCTGTTGGACGCCATCTTGGAACATATTCCAGAAGCCCCCCAACGTGAGGGCGTACCGCAGATGCAAATCACTTCGCTTGACTTTTCTTCCTTTGTAGGCCGTATTGCCATCGGAAGGGTATATCAGGGTAAACTAGAGGAAGGAGCTACCATGGGGCTTTCTAAGCGCGATGATAGTATCAGAAAAGTAAAGATTAAGGAGCTTCAGGTATTTGAAGGCTTAGGTAAAGCCAAAGTGACTGAAGTACAAAGCGGTGATATTTGCGCGATAGTTGGGCTAGAAGACTTCGAGATTGGAGATACGCTAACGAGTTTTGATGCCCCCGAACCACTGCCGCGTATCGCAATTGACGAGCCGACCATGAGTATGCTCTTCACCATTAACAATTCCCCCTTCTTTGGAAAAGAAGGTAAGTTTGTGACCTCTCGCCACCTACGGGATCGCTTATTTAAAGAAACGGAAAAGAACCTGGCATTACGGATTGAAGAGACTGATTCGGAAGATCGCTTTTTAGTATACGGCAGGGGTATTCTGCACTTGGCGGTATTGATTGAAACCATGCGTCGCGAGGGGTACGAGTTTCAGGTTGGGCAACCGCAGGTACTGTTTAAGGAAATAGACGGAGTGCGCCATGAGCCAATAGAAGCAATGGTAGTAGACGTACCGGAAAGTGTGTCGGGCAAAGTGATTGAACTGGCTACCCAGCGTAAAGGTGAACTACTCATTATGGAACCCAAGGGCGATATGCAACACCTTGAGTTCGGCATTCCGGCTCGCGGACTGATTGGACTACGAAACCAAATGCTAACCGCTACCGCCGGTGAAGCGGTAATGACCCACCGATTTAAAGCCTACGAACCCTACAAAGGGCCCGTGCCCGGACGAATTAACGGTTCGCTGATTTCTATGGATATGGGAGCGGGTACGCCGTACTCGATTGATAAATTGCAAGACCGTGGAGTATTTTTCGTTGATCCGGGTGAGGAAATTTACATGGGGCAAGTAATTGGCGAACATACCCGCGGCAACGATCTGGTAATCAATATACTAAAAGGAAAAAAGCTCACCAATATGCGGGCTGCTGGTTCGGATGATAACAGTAAGATTGCGCCGAAAAAAGAATTTTCCCTGGAAGAAGCGCTAGAATATATTCAGAAGGATGAGTACGTAGAGGTTACGCCCAAGTCCATCCGAATGCGAAAGATTTATTTAGATGAAACTGAGCGAAAACGTATGAACGCCAAATTAGAGGCACAATAGCTGAGCTGTTTCAAGTGGCTGGTATATCCTTCACAAAACATATCCCAAGGAGTCATTCGGAGTAGGCTTGGCTATAATCCACTGGGATTCCTTCTCCGATTGCATATTCAATGCCTCCGGCCAAATGCTGGAGGAATAATGGTTCGGAATAAGACTCTTCGGTGTGGCCCAGTCCGGTAAAGAACATTCGTCCTCCGTCGTATTCTTTGTACCAGGATATTGGGTGGATCTCGCCGTTAGTTCCCCCTTCGTAAGTAGACTCATCTAAATTGATAAGTACATTGTTTTCCTTGTTAATGGATTTGTAGTTGTACCATTCATCAGCGCGTATCCAGTCTTTTGGCAACGGATCGGTAGCCGCGTGGTTGGCATCGATAACCCGTAACGTAGCTTCCCGAACATTGGGGTCGCTGGGGTGGCCGTTGAAGTAGGCACCTACTAGCTCGCCGTACCAAGGCCAATCGTATTCGGTATCAGCCGCAGCGTGTACGCCCACAAAGCCACCTCCGGCCTGAATAAATCGCTCCATTTGCACCTGCTGCTCGGGGTTGAGAATATCCTGAGTAGTGTTTAAGAAGATAACAACGAGAAAGTCCTTCAGCTTTTCCTCATTGAAAACACCAGCATCTTCGGTAGCCTCTACTTGGAAGTTATGCTGCTCGCCCAATTTTCTAATTGCTTCGATACCCACTTCAATTGATTCATGACGAAACCCTTCGGTTTTACTGAAGACTAAGACCGTAGCATCGCCTTCATTCGTGGCCGGTGAGGTAGAACAACCCAGTAATACAGCAGCAGCCAATCCGAATGCGATAAAAATGTTTTTTCTGTTCATAGATGAGTTTTATTATACGTAGAAGTTTGGGTGCTTATTTTTAGGAAATCTACTTGATGAATTTATAGGGCAATAGCTACCTCCTTATTGCCCTGCTCAATAGACTGATAGATCGCTTCAATGATTTTCATATCTCGTATACCCATTTCTCCGGTAGTTTTGATAGTTTCGTCCTGCATGATGCACTCGGCAAAGCGATCCATGTGTACCGCCTGCTCCCGAATCTGCGGAAAGTCCATTGGGCCATTGCTAGTTTCTCCGGCTAGTGGTCCGTAGGTGTAGGCCGGTGATAGTTCAAACCAGCCATTCTCCGCATCGGCGCGGAGCTTGTTATAGCTTTTATTATAGCTCGTTTGGCAGTTAGCTTTCAGTCCACTGGGAAAAGTTAGGGTAAAATTAACGGTTTCATCTACCTCGCTAAACTTCTCCATATCAGTTTTGAACTCTTCAGCTACTACCGAAACGGGCTCTTCGCCCGATGTGTAGCAAGCCGCTTGAAGGGTGTAGATTCCTACATCCATCAGCGCACCACCACCCGCCAGTTCGTAGTTCAGTCGCCACTGAGTTGGATCGCCAATAGTGAAGCCAAACGCATTCTCGATACTGGTTAACGAACCGAACACCTGTTCTTCAGCGAGCCGCATTATTTCCTGATTGAAGGGCTCGTAGTGCAGCCGGTAGCCAACCGCCAGTTTCACACTATTTTCATTGCAGGCATCAATCATTTGCTGGCATTCGTTTACCGAGATAGCCATTGGCTTTTCGGTAATCACGTGTTTGCCAGCTTTTGCCGCCCGAATGGTGTACTCAGCGTGCATAGCGTTGGGTAGTACGACGTAGACAATATCAATATCGTCGTTATCAATAAGCTCATCGTAGTTGTCGTAGTTGTAAATATTTCTATCGGGAATATTGTACTTCTGCTTCCACTCCTCAGCTTTGGCCGGAGTGCCGGTGACGATACCCGCCAGATAGCACTTCTCAGTTTGTTCCAGTGCCGGAGCTAGTTGTCCGTTGCTGTAATTACCTAAGCCTACTAGAGCTAGTCCCAAGCGATCTTTCTTTGGAGGAGCTTCGGTACTTTCGGTAGCGCTTTCAGAAGATGACTGGGATGAGCAGGCCGAGTTCAGTACGCCCATTGATGCGGGAAGAAATAGGCCAGCTCCAGTTCCTTGAGAAATGCGCTTTACAAATTTACGACGGGTGGTGTGGTTGGTGAGTTTTTTCATCAGTTTAGATTGTTCAATGGCTCAATTGCTAATTGTTCTCTGTTGTTGACTAATTTAGGTAATTCAACTAGGAATTGTAACTTAATACTCGAGACTACGAGAGTCTGATACTAATATAAAAAAATCTTGATGGAAGACCGGATTAAAACCCAGCACCCCCAGAGCAAACAGGGTGCGAACATTGAAAAGAGTAAATACGAACGGGTGAAGGCCGCTATTCTTGATACGCTCAACGGAAAATCGCTCACCCATACCGAACTTACCAATCAGGTTAAGGAAAAACTGAGAGGAAGTTTTGATGGCTCTATCGGATGGTATGTTGAAACCGTGAAGCTGGATCTGGAAGCCCACCGCCTAATTGAGCGAGATACTACACTGAGTCCTGCTCGTTATCGGATGAACTTGGTGGCTTGATTATATCGCCTCTTTTCTATCAAAGCAACTAGATGGTTGCTTAACTGTAAAGCGACCAATTTTGTATATTTATTGGCGGAACTACTGAAGTCATGCATATCACTCACTTACAGCTTATAAACTTTAAACGCTTTACTGATCTAACCATTGATCTGTCTAAGCTCACAACTCCACCGAAGCTGGTTTTACTAATTGGAGCGAATGGTAGCGGCAAGTCTTCGATATTTGACGCTTTTGAATCTCTTTCCGTATACGCTAAAGCAGTTTCTTTCATAGAAGATTTTCCGAATTATTGTAGAAAAGACACAGAAAGGCCAGTTAAGATTACGGCTAATTTCTCAAATCATACTACTTTAATTGTTGGTAGTGATGAGACACACCTTCTGATTTTCGTGATGAAGCAAAGTGGAAGACCTCTTTCTATGGGCGAAGTTCTCTCCGCCAAATACCTAGGCTAAGCAAAAAGCAGGTATCAAGCTTTAGTATAGAAAATGACTCTGACCGCCCCAGGCAATACATTGAGCGAGATAATCGATTTGAAAATGATATCGAGATACTTACTCAGAAGATACTGGAAGAAGTATTTAACGGAACCGACTTTGATGCCAAAAAGCTTAAAGAGCGTTATCTAGAACCGATTAATCAGAGTCTCTTCAGAATATTTGGTGGACTGGAAGCTCCTTCGTTAGAATTAGTTTCTTTGAAACCTCCCTTAGGTGGAAACGTAGCCGATGTTCGCTTCAAAAAAGGCGTTTCTGAGATCCACTACGATCTACTGAGTTCGGGAGAAAAAGAAGTGATTAATATTCTACTCAATCTGTTCGTACGACGCGATACTTACAGCGACACCATCTACTTTATTGATGAATTGGATTTACATTTAAATACCAAACTACAATACGCGCTGCTAAAAGAAATAACCGAAAATTGGATTCCGGAGAATTGCCAGCTGTGGACGGCTAGTCATTCGTTCGGATTCATTGAGTACGCTCGGGAAACTGAACACTCCGCAATCATTGACTTCGATAGTTTTGATTTTGACGAAAAGCATGTGCTGCTACCGGAGTCTAAAACTTCGTTAGATAATTTTGATGTAGCGGTACCAAAAGATACTATCTTCAATTTGTTTGATAACAAAGAAGTTATTTTATGCGAAAACCAGAACGATCAATTCTATAATTTGCTCAATCTTAAAGATAAAATTTTTATAGGAGTAAGAGACAAAAACCAAGTGTTCATCCAGACCAAGCAAGACATTAAGTACCACGGATTGATGGACCGCGACTTTCTGACCGACCAAGAAATTGCTAAAGCTAAACATGAGTATCCAAGCTTGCATATTTTAAAGTACTATTGCTTTGAAAACTATCTGTATCATCCGGACAATATCGGCGAACTACTTCCTGATTTTGATACGGAAGCATATCGACTAGAAATCTCTAAGCAGAAAGAAGACAAAAAGCTGAAGATAGTTTCAGAAATTAAGACTATCAGAAACTCTTATGCAATTCTTAAAGAAGATAGCATCCGAAGTAAAAGCGTTGATACTATTGTAGAAAGCTTTTCCAGTCAGGTGTTTGAGGCTTACTACCGATTCTTCGATATGAAAGCTAAGTTCAATAAAGAATCTATTGCCTCTCTTAATCTAAGCTCTAAGGATTTAGCTTCAACTCATTGGTTCAAAACAAACATTGCCCAAATACTTGATTAATATATTCCGGGTAATCTACACTGCCCCTTTTGTATTTATTAACTTCCGCTGGGCAAAATACCGACGGCGCAAAAACGACACTAAAGGTAAACCTATTAGGGTAGGTAATAACCAAGCAATAAATTCAGGATCTGTTCGGACATTATTGACTAAAAAGGCAGTAAGGGTAGCAATGTACGCTCCGGATATTCGGCTAATGTGGTAGCGAATCCACTGCTTATTTTTCATAACTTTTCGGCCACTAAACACCGGAATATCAGAGATAAGCTGGGTAGCGAGCAAGCTTCCGAATACACCAACTAAAATAAGTACTCCAGTATT
>NZ_JBARYM010000261.1:0-7608 GCF_049647865.1 Tunicatimonas sp.
GTAGATAATGGTGGAGTGGGAAAGCGGAAGTATAAACCTTAGTAGCTAATAACAATCGAGCCATTCTATCATTCACCCCATTGACCAATAACATTTAGCAATTGAACTATCGAACCATCGAGTTAAATACATGAATTTATCTATCACTACTATACTTATTATTATTACAGTGGCAGCGAGTTTGTTTGCCTGGAACAAGCCTGAAATTTTACAACGGTGGATGTTTAATCCGTACGCTGTACAGACCCGACGAGAATACCATCGCTTTCTCACATCAGGATTTATTCATCAGGATTATCTGCATCTGTTTTTCAATATGTTTACACTGTACTTCTTCGGAAGTATGATCGAGCAGATTTACGGCTATATATTTGGTGATTGGGGCGGGGTGATATACATTGTTATGTACCTAGTAGCCATTGTGGTAGCTGATTTTAGTACTTACCGAAAACACAAAGATCACCCAAACTATAACTCGCTGGGGGCTTCGGGCGGAGTGGCAGCGGTAGTATTTAGTGCTATTTTATACGATCCTACTAACAATATTTACTTATTTGCCATCATTCCTATACCCGGTTTTATTTTGGGAATATTGTTTTTAATGTATTCTTTCCAGCGCTCCAAACAAACAGGCGATCGCATCAACCACGATGCTCATCTGTGGGGTGCATTGTTTGGGGTAGCCTTCACTATTCTACTTAACCCGGAGGTGGTAACCCGTTTTATTCAAGAAATTATGAGCTTTCAGCCTTTTTAGAAGAAGAGTAGGGAAACAAAAAATTATTTATCCAATCAACTTTCCAAACCTTATATTCGTATATCAAATGTATCGAGAATACAACAAAATTTAGTAATATTTGGAAGTATTAACCATCAACCATTATGACTCAATCCGATAACTTCGAGACCAAAGCTCGAGAAACTTTAAGTGAAATTTACGATAAGATCAAAGAGCTGGAAGATCAGGCAAAGAAAGTTCGAGTAGATTTAGAGGAAAAGCTAGACGAGCAAATGAACGATCTGAAGAGTAAAGATTCTAAGGTGTACAAAACGTTGGAAGATGCCAAACATTCCAGTGCAGCGGCGTTTTATGACATCCGGCAAGGAGTAGAAAAAGCTTCCGAAGCCCTGCGTGAAGCACTCAAAAAAGCGTCGTATCACTTTAAATAGTGGAGATTAGCACTTCCCAACCCGCTCCTTCTCTCACAGAACTCCAGAAAATCCACAACGATGTGCTGAAACTGGGAGAAGAGCACTTGCTTCCGTTGTTGCAAAAGTGGCTGGAAGAAGAAATTGCTTTTGTGCGCCAAGCCCAACAGCAGGCCGAGCAATTCTTTCAGCAGGCTACCGTAGACGAGGGTGTTCAAGATAGAGCTGCTTCAATTCAGGCATATTCAGCGCAAGTATTAGAACTATTAGAAGAGCGCTATCCTCAGCCTAAAGCTTTTCCATTTACTGACCTTTTTCCCGGCTATCTGGAGGCGTTTAGTGACTACTTGCTGGAAGTACCTACCAGCGAACGCCGTGCTCAATCAGAGGTGCGATTTATCGCTCAGGCGGAAGATCGGTGGTTTATCAGGTTTATAAAATTTGGTAAAAGAAAAAGGCGTTGGTTGGGTATTGGCCCCACCCGGGTAAAAAATCGAGTACGCAAGTGGTTTAAAAAGGAACCTCGACCCCTCACCCCTTGGCAGTACGATGTGCCACTACGGAAGCTAGTGCACCTTTCGTTTCAAGAGAACCTAATGGTAACTATGCTACCAGTAGTAGAGGAGGCCTATCGAGTTATTACTAAAACCTCGCGTACACTCTGGCAAGTACAAAGTCAGTTATATAAAAATGTGCATCAGCAACTGGTAAATGGCACTGAGAATGATGAACTAGCCGGTGAAAGCTGGAAAGCACACCAAGAGGAATTTGATTCGGCGGAATGGCAGCTACGGAATTACGCCGAAACATTACCTCAGTCATTAAATAGTATCTTCGCGTATCAGCTAACCATACTGGAGCGGGACTACGAAGTAGCTGGAACCTTAGAATTACCCGCATATCGTTTTCGGGAAGCCCGATTGCGACGGTTGGGAGAGAACAATCAGTCAATTTTTCTAAAGAAAACGCAGGGATGGGCTACTACCCTGTTTGCACTTCACGATGACTGGCGGTTGGATCAGGAGCTCAATCTAGTGAAAGATGCCCTGTGGTTAACCTACTTTGAGTGGATAGAAGAACAGCAAGTTAGATTACGGGATCAGGTGTTCCCTCAGACTGACCGCATGTCGGAAATTATTAAGGAATCGTTGGATCGGGTGGAAGATGTTGCGGAAGATGAACTGAAGCGGGTACTAAGACAAGAGCGCAAGACTATTGACCAGCAGTTGATAAATGAGCTCATTCCGGTAGTCACCTCAGCAATACACCAGCAAGAGTTTGCTACTGCCCTGGGCCAGTTTAAGGAAGCGAGTACAACTGCGGTAGGACAAATTGCCGACCAGCGGGGACTGGTGGCGAGTGATGCGTATGATCAGCCACTGAAAACATCGGATATTGCGTACGTGTCCCCCTGTCAACTGGCCGAATATGAGATGTTACCGCTGTTCAAAGAGGCTTTGTCAGAGATTCAGCGAGAAACTCGCCATCAAGTAAGCGAAGCACAAAAATTGATGCAAGAAATAGGACAAATTTCTTACTTCAGTTTAGACTCTGCTATTTCTGTCTACGGGCGGGAGTCCGAGACATCAGAAGAACCTCAGCAAGTAGCTAGTGAGGGACTCAAGCGAGGACTCACCAACGCTGAGCGATTACACGAACAGCTACAATCACTAATAAAATTTCAGGAAGCTGAGCTACAACAAGCTATTCAGGATTTCTCTCGAAAGCTCACTGAGCTGACGGATAACCACTACGTACTAGAGCTAAAATTGCGGTTGGCGCGAGCACAAGCTACTCAGAAAACCAAAGTATTGCGCGAGAAAACCTTCCGATACGCGCGTTTGGCAATTCCCCGCTCAGCAAAGTTTGTCACGCAAAAGTATCAAGAAGGCGCTCAGCAAATTGGGTTTTACCGCAAGCAAATCGGTATAGAAGCAGGGGGCGAAGTAACTACTGAAATATCTGATTTCTTAGCTGAAACCGATGCCGCTATCAATCGTCTGCCCTATGTTTATCAGCGGCTGTTTAGTGTACAACCATTAAAGGAGTCAGTGTTCTACCGAGAACATCCAGCGGTAATGGCTCGGTTGCAACAGGCCTTTGAAAGTTGGAAACGTGGGTACTACGCCAGCACTATTTTAGTGGGACAAAAAGGGAGTGGGCTTACTACTTTAATTCGTTTTTTTCTAAATAGTTTGCCCCGAACCGAACGCCGAGAGCATACCTTAGTACAGGTAGATATCGATCAGCAAATTTACAGTGAGAACCAGTTTATCGCTTTTTTTCAGGAGCAACTCTCGCCAGAAGAATCATTTACCGACCTTGAAAGCATTGTTAATTATCTGGAAAATGCTGAAACGCAGTATATCTTAATTATTGAGCATTTAGATCACTTCTATCTAAGAAAGGTCGGTGGCTTTCAGTGCTTACGGTGGTTGCTGGAGCTGATCTCTCGTACGCACCGCCAAGTTTTTTGGTTGATGTCTTGCACCCAATATGCTTGGAATTATCTGGATAAAACCGCTCAGGTGGCAGATCATTTTGAATACATCGTTCAGTTACCAGCCGCGCAGGCGGAAGTGGTACGGGAAATTATTCTTAAGCGACACCGGGTAAGTGGCTTTGATATCCAGTATGCTTCGGCAGATGCCGACCGCAGCAACAAGAAGTTTCAGAAGATGGATGCGGCAAATCAACAGGAGTACCTTGAAAACGAATACTTTGAAGATTTGAGGCGTATCACTAAGGGTAATTTCGCAATTGCGTTACTCTACTGGTTGCGCTCAGCGCAAGATGTTACGGATAATCAGATCACGATAGGTAGTTTAAAGTCATTAGACTATTCATTTCTAAAGTCACTGTCGGTACCGCAGATCGCTATTCTACACTCTTTGCTGCTGCACGATGGGCTTACCGCTTTGCAGTTTTCGGAACTATCAGGTCGGCGAAAAAAGGAGTCTGACGGAATTGTAAAAGTACCAGTCAACCTTCAATTGATTCAGTTGCTGGATGATGGCCTATTGGTAAAATCTGGCGATGTATATCAGATACATCCTTTACTCTACCAGCAAGTGGTAGACTTGTTGCAAACCCGTAACTTCGTCCACTAATGCGCTTTATTATTATTTTTCTTCTGCTAGGTACTACCTTCTTCGGCTATGGTCAAAGCGATTCTACTGTAGCTGATTCAACTATAACTACTATTGTTCAGGTAGTTCCCGAAATGGACTCGGTCCGAATGGACTCGGTCCGAATGGACTCGGCTCGCACTGATAGTTTAGTTACTAAAGAAGACTCACTAGTAGAAAGTATTAGCATCGATCAACCACCGTTTCGTATTTCGTTAGGTAAGATTATTTGGAGTCTTATTATCTTCGTAATAGGCTACTTTTTCATTCGGTTTTGCACTCGCTTATTAGGCCTATTAGCCGAACGAAGCACCACTGAGCGGAGAATTACAGTAAAAGGCTTTGTGCCAGTAGTAAGAATTGTGGGCTGGATTATCATAATCTACGTAGTAATTGCTGGTATTATTCGTCCGCCGATAGAAACTGTTTTGGCATTCACTGCTTCGATAGCCGTGGCGGTAGGCTTTGCTTCTCAGGATATTTTGAAGAATATATTTGGGGGTATCGTTATTTTGCTTGATCAGCCCTTCAAAATGGGTGATAAAATTGAGATTGGCTCCTTCTACGGCGAAGTGGTAGAAATTGGATTGCGCTCAACTCGTATTGTCACCCCCGATGACTCGCTGGTTTCTATTCCTAACGGTGAGCTGATGAACCAATCGGTATCTAATAGTAACGCGGGGGAGCCCAACTGCCAGGTAGTGGCCGAAATGTTTTTGCCAATCGATATTGATACCGAACGAGTGCGACATATTGCCACTGAAGCCGCCCAGACTTCGCGCTATATTTTTCTGAATAAACCAATTACCGTACTATTCTTCAACGAAGTAAAAGATCGGCGGCCCTACCTTAAAATGCGGCTGAAAGCCTATGTCATGGATATTCGCTACGAGTTTATCTTTAAAAGCGAACTCACTGAAGTAGTGATGCGTGAACTGCTTTACGAACACATTATCACCGCGGAGGCTTATGAGTAAGTTAATATTAAATCCGCGGTTTTTCGTAATTGTTGCTTAAAACTTTTCTTTCCTATATTAGGTTCATTTAGTTATGAAACAGGTTACACTCAACGTTCCCGACAATCAGTATACCTTCTTCATGGAATTAGTAAGAAAATTAGGGTTAGAACCGGTAGAGGAGGCGGGTTCTGAGCAGCAAGTGCTACAGGGCATTGCCCAGGGTATACGTGAAGTTAAGCAAATAGAAGAAGGTACAAGGAAGGGCACTCCACTCAAGGACTTCCTAGATGAGCTATAGCGTCATTGCTACTGAAAACTTTTTAATGGGAGGCTAATAAGTTATATAAAAAGTGCCGTTTACTGAGAAAGGAACTTGAAGCATTAGGTGAAGAATTGGTCAATAACTCTACTGTTGGTGCTCCTTTAGGTAACAACCTCTACAGAGTTTGCCTATCTATTGCCTCCAAGGGTAAGGGTAAGTCTGGCGGAGCGCGTATTATTACCTGCGTACGTATTTTTCAGCAAAAGGGCTATCTAGTCTCTATTTACGATAAAAGCCAGCTAGAAAATCTCTCTAAACAACATATTGAACAACTGCTACAGCAAGAAGGACTGGGGTGAAGTAGTAGAATTATCACCGCCAAAGCTTACGAATGAACTACCACGAACCTTACCCTGCCCTTCAACAACTTACCTATCTAAATACCGCCTCGTGTGGACTGTTATCCACCAAAACCCAACAGGTTATTCAGCAAGCTACGCAGCAGTACGCGCAGCAGGGCAGCGTTGTCCGGGATGCCTGGTACAGTGAGCTTAATGCTATTCGCCAAATCTCTGCCGAATTTATCGGAGCTAACCCCTCTGAGATAGCGTTGATTGGCAATTTTACCAATGGTATTTATCAGGTAGCGCAACTACTTCAGAACTACCGTCGGGTGCTGGTGGTGGCTGACGACTACCCCTCGCTATTGCTTCCCTGGCATCTGCTGGGCTTTGAAGTTTTTACGGTAGCCGCTTTATCGGACGGTAGCATTCCGGTAGAAACCATTGAGCAAAGCATCCGCCAGCATAATATTGAGATATTAGCGGTAAGTCACGTCCAGTACAGTAGTGGTTTTCGACTGCCATTAAATGAGCTTGGTCAGGTTTGCCGGAGCACCAACACAAAATTAATAGTGGATGCTACCCAATCTTTGGGAGTCATTCCTATTGATTTATATCAAACTCCAGTAGACGTACTGATTAGCAGTGGTTACAAGTGGCTTACCGCCGGATTAGGTAATGGGTTGCTGTATATTCGTCAGGAACTACACGCTGAACTACGTCCGAAGCTATTAGGATTTGGAGCAGTAGGAAGCAGCTTTTCGGCCCAAGCTATTGATAACATTCCATTCACCCCCGAAACATTGGAAGCCGGACACTACAACTTTTTTAGTTTACTGGCTTTAAAGCAAGCGATAGAAGAACTACAGGAGGTAAGGATTAACCGTATATTTGAGAAGGTTATGCAACTGCGTTATCAACTAATTGAGTCGTTGCCTAATAGTGCACAGTTAGTCTCGGATTATGACAACAAGAATTCTTCCAGCATTGTAGTCATTCGTGCTCCGGAAGGTGCCGAGGAACAGCTAAAGACTCAAGGTATTATCACCTCTACTCGCCCGAAGGGATTACGAGTAAGTCCCCATTTTTACAACAGCGGAGCTGATATCCAGCAGCTCTGTTCAGCCCTAGCTACATTGTAGGTAGCGGTTCAGTCTACGTTTATAGTACGGCTTTTCCACTTTACAGCATGCTTTTCCCACCGAGTTTTGTTTTTTCCATTAGACTACGCTTAGTCTCGACGGCAAAAGGGTAAAATAGCTTATACAATGCCATCGAATACCACTCAAGTGCCCTTTTTTACCACCGCATTACTACACTCAACTGAATAGAAAATATTCGCGACTGATAATTTGTAGTATGATCGTATTGATACGGATTTGATTTGAGGGCTTTTTCTATCTTTGCTACTGCATGATGAAAAATAAATCAATTCCCCTAATCGTACTTATTGCGGTGGCCGCCGTTTCAGCGTATCTACTGTTTCGCACGGTGCTAAAACAGAGCGAACACCCAATCACTTTTGAGCTATTTGCCGCTCTGATTGGAGTGAGTATTACCATTCTGCTTACCAGCATTCTACTGCGTCGCCAAACGGTAGCTGAGCTACGTAAAGAAGAGAATGTGCTTTTCCTAGACATGAAAATGAAAGTCTATCTGGAGCTAATTGACCAGCTTCAAGATATTATGGCGAAGAAAAATATCTTGGAAGAAGACATGATTGAAATTCGGCTACTGAACCAGAAAATAGCTTTTATAAGTAGTCAGGA
>NZ_JBARYM010000262.1:0-9871 GCF_049647865.1 Tunicatimonas sp.
TTTCAATCCTGCTCTGCTACCAGATGCTGCCGTTGCGCTATTACATCACAAGCGAGGTAAAGGGCTTCTCGCATAGAATCAGCGTTGGCTTGGTTTTTACCGGCAATATCGTAGGCAGTACCATGATCGGGAGAAGTGCGAACTACCGAAAGACCCGCTGTAAAATTCACTCCTTTCTCAAATGCTAAGGTTTTGAAGGGAATCAACCCCTGATCGTGGTACATGGCTAATACTCCATCAAACTGCTGGTGCGTAAGTGCACCAAAAAACCCATCGGATGGGAATGGTCCGTAAACTAATTTTCCTTTTTCTTTTAGTTCCTGAATAACCGGAATTATAATGTCCTGTTCTTCTGAGCCTAGCAAACCGCTTTCACCGGCATGAGGGTTTAGGCCCAGCACCGCAATGCGGGGTTTTATCACGCCAAAGTCCTGCTGTAGTGAATTCTCCATCAGCAGTATTTTCTGCCGCACTTTACTTCGAGTAATTTTCTGACTTACCTGATGCAGAGGTACATGACCAGTAACCACTCCTACTCGGAGCTTCTCATGGACTAGCAACATCAGATGCTCTTCGGCCTCAAAAGTTTTAGCAAAAAATTCAGTATGGCCCGGAAAGCTAAAACCTTCGTTCTGAATATTGTTTTTGTTGATAGGGGCCGTCACAATAGCCGACAATACATTCTCTTTTAGGGCTTGAGTCGCTTTTTCTAGGGCTTGCCAAGCAGCCTGACCCGCTGCGTTAGTTACTTTACCCGGTTGTGGCTCTATAACTTCCTGCCAGCAGTTAAGAACATTGACCTTGCCGTAAGCAATGCTATCCAAGTCTTTAATTGTCATAAAGTTAAACTGCTCCATGTCGCATTGCTTTCGGTAATAAGATACTACCTTGGCTGACCCAAAAATAATGGGGGTCATTTGGCTAAGAATTCGCTTATCGTTCAGGGCCTTAATGGTTACTTCCGGCCCTACTCCATTTACATCGCCGATACTGATACCAATGACTGGAGCATTTCCCTGTTTGGGCTTTAATTTATTCGGCTGATGAGACTGAGCCTCTTTAAGTTGCGTTGTTTGCTGCATCGTACTACTTTAAACTACTGAGCTAATTTCTTGAAAAAGTGGTACAACAACCGTACTCCGGCCCCGGTTCCGTTCTTACCGCGGTAGCCATCTGGGCTATCTAAAAAAGCTACTCCAGCAATATCAAGATGCATCCACTCATAATCCGTAAAGTGCTTGAGAAACGTTCCGGCCGTAATTGCTCCGGCCATGCGTCCCCCAATATTTTTCAGATCAGCAATATCCGATTTTAGGTAATTACGGTATTCTTTCCAAAGTGGAAATTCTACTATGCGTTCGTAAGATTCTTCACCCGCCTGCTTAAGTTGGTTTTTATACTCCTCCGAAGCACTTCCCATCATTACCATCCCCTCTTTACCAATCGCTACGGCAGCGGCTCCGGTCAACGTAGCTAAGTCAATAACTAACGCCGGTTTATACTTTTTAGCGAATACCAAGGCATCTGCTAAAATTAAGCGACCTTCCGCATCCGTGTTCAGTACTTCTACCGTAGTGCCATCCGAAATGGTAATCACATCACCCGGCACAATAGCATTACCACCCGGACGGTTATCGGTAGCCGGTACCAGACCAATTAGGTGAATAGGTAGCTTGTTTTTCGCTACTGCCACCATCGTTCCAATCACCGCCGCCGAACCACCCATATCGGATTTCATAGTATCCATTGAGGTAGAAGGCTTTAAGCTTAGCCCTCCGGTATCGTAGGTAACTCCTTTACCAACAATAACGTAGGGTTGTTTATTAACCGCCTTTTTGGGTTTGTATTCCAGAATATTGAACGTAGGTGGGTCTTCGCTACCGGCATTCACCCCCAGCAAACCACCCATCTTGAGTGATTTAATCTTAGACTTATCGAAAACTTCTACTTCAAAACCACTGTCTTTACCTGCTTTTTTAAAAGCTTTGCTCAGTTGATCGGCATTGAGTGAAATTACCGGTTCGTTAACCAAATCGCGCGCCAAGCAAGTGCCTTCTACAATATTACCCAGCTCCTGAACTTCTCGACTGCTAATTTCAGAATGAACAATACTAACCTCTTTAAGACCACTTAATTCGCTTTCTTTCAGGTCTTTGCGGTAGCTAGAGAATGCGTAAGCAGCTAATAACAACCCTTCTGCTAGAGCCAAAGCGTGGGTTGCCTGCCCACCACTTATTTTCACTTTCTTAACTTCCTCCTGCTTCAATTTTTCGTACAAAGCGGCTCCACGCTTCCGATAGGCTTCTAAAGTATACTCGGGCGAATCTTCGGCAATGGGTGCTACAAAGAACACCCATCGCTGGTATTGGTTAACGGTAATTAGCTCTTTTTTATCTTTTCGCTTTTGCTGTAAGTAGCGCTGCTCAGCTTCATCCGTCAGAATATCTCCGTCCGGCTCATCATCGTTTAGCAATACGATTAGGTCATCTTTATCTTTTACGGATTTGGCCGTTTTTAACTTAATGGACATAGAAATATGGTTTTTCAGTGCAATTTAGCAATGTTTTTGACAATCGGTGACGATTCTCGGGCTTTCATCCGTTACTTTACCAACAATGAAAAAAGCGACATCAGGCGTACGCCCTAAAAAGTTTTTAGGTCAGCATTTTCTTAAAGACCCTAATATTGCTCAACAAATTGTGGAGAGTTTGAGTGGGCACGGCAATTACCAACAGGTGCTGGAAGTAGGTCCGGGCACGGGTGTTCTCACGCAGTTTCTTATTCAACAATTGCAATATCAAACTACCGTTATTGAAGTAGATGATGAATCTGTAGATTACCTAAAGCAGAAATACCCTGACTTACCCATTCTGCATCAGGATTTCTTAAAAACAAATTTAGCGGAACAGCCTTCCCCATTGGCAGTTATTGGCAACTTTCCCTACAATATTTCTTCACAAATACTTTTCAAGGTGCTAGATCATCGAGGCATAATTCCCGAAGTGGTCGGAATGATTCAGAAGGAGGTCGCTGAGCGCATTTGCTCTCCACCCGGAAATAAGGTTTACGGCATTCTGAGCGTATTTCTACAAGCTTACTACGATATTGAATACTTGTTCACGGTGGAACCTCAGGTATTTCATCCTCCGCCCAATGTCCATTCGGCGGTTATTCGCTTACGGCGCAACCAAGTAGATCAGCTTGCCTGCAATGAAACCCTCTTCCGCCGGGTAGTAAAGCAGGGATTTCAAAACCGCCGTAAGACCTTGCGTAACGCGCTGAAACCACTAAATTTGCCGGAGCCAATCCGGCAATTACCCATGTTGAACCTGCGAGCTGAGCAGTTGTCGGTTGATGATTTTGTGCAGCTTACCCAACGAATTGAGCCATCGTGGAAACCATAGACTTTTTACCATTTGAAGTATCTCCGGCTTACTTGGAGTGGGTGCGGGAGACAATTACCCAAGATAACCACGGTGCAGTGCAAGAGAGCATGGCCGAAGCCAATGCGGTAGATATTCTAACTGTGCTCTACGAACTCAATACGGAAGAGTCGAAGTACATACTAAAGCTATTAGATAAAGAAAAAGCGGCCGACGTAATTGTAGAAATTGAAGAGGAAGACCAAACTGATTTCCTACGAAACTTTGCCCCCGCCGAACTGGCTAACTTTATCGACTATCTGGATTCAGATGACGGTGCAGATATATTAAACCGCCTGCCCATCCAGACGCGAGAGGAAGTGATTGACCGGATGCAAAACGCCGAACGGGCTCGCCACGTAAAAGATCTGATTCGCTACGAAGAAGACCGGGCCGGAGGTCTAATGGCCAAAGAGCTTATCAAAGTAGACATCAATTGGACAATTCTACAGTGCATTGAAGAAATTCGTCGCCAAGCCGAAAAAGTAGATAAACTCTATTCGGTTTATGTGGTGAATGACAAAGGCCACTTACTAGGGAAAGTCTCACTAAAACGTATTATTATATCGCAAGACCAAACCCGAATCGCTGATATTTACGATAGCGAAATTATTTCGGTACCCACTTTCATGGAAGAAGAAGAGATTGCTGAGATCATGCAAAAGTATGATTTGGAAGTAGTACCGGTAATTGATGTACTAGAACGATTGGTCGGTCGAATTACTATTGACGATATTATTGATGTAATTACCGAAATGGCCGAGGAGGAACGCCAACTAATGGCTGGTATCTCGGGCGATGTGGAAGAGCGTAGCGATAGCGTTTGGCAGCTTTCCCGGGCCCGCCTTCCCTGGTTGATTATCGGTATGTTGGGAGGGTTACTCGGTGCCCGCTTTATTGGCATTTTTGAGGCGGATATTGTCCTGGTTCCGGCTATGGCTTTCTTCATTCCACTGATTACGGCTACCGGAGGTAATGTAGGTATTCAATCTTCTTCACTAGTAGTGCAAAGCTTGGCAACTTCTTCGGTGTTTGGCGACCAGTTAGCCAAACGGTTAGTAAAAGTGTTGATTGTAGCATTAGTCAATGGACTCGCTTTAGGAGCACTGGTTCTAGGATTTAATTTGACTTTGGGTGAAGAATTACGGTTAGCAGGGGTGGTGGCTATTGCCTTGTTCAGCGTAGTATTGCTAGCTTCGTTTATGGGTACGCTTACCCCGTTGGTGCTCAATCGTTTCGGCGTAAATCCAGCGTTAGCCTCTGGTCCATTTATCACTACGGCCAACGATCTTCTTGGACTAGCAGTCTACTTTAGCGTTGCCCATCTGCTTTATGAATTTTAAAAGTGGGAAAATCGAAGTCAGAAAATAGAAGTAAGAAGTTGGGTAGGTTTGAAGGATAGAGATTAATGACAAGCGACAAAGGACAATCAGCAACACGTTCCAGACTTGGTATGGGATTAACCATCGAGCAATTTAGCCATCGAGCAATTCATTCTTTATGAAAAAATGCCTGATCGTAGATAAGATGCACGAAAGCATTGTTCCGCTGCTAAAAGATATTGGCTACAAAGCTGACTACCATCCGCAGATTACTCGTCAGGAAGTACTAAATATCGTTGGTTCGTACGAAGGTATTATCGTTCGCAGTAAGCTGAAAATTGACCAAGAATTTATTGATCTTGCCCACCAATTGCAGTTTGTCGGACGAGCGGGAGCTGGGCTAGATCAGCTTGACGAAGTTGCGCTACGCGCCAGAAATATTCATATTCTAAACGCACCCGAAGGCAACCGCGATGCACTAGGCGAACATGCCATCGGTATGCTGCTTAACCTCCTCAATCACATCAACCGGGCTGATCAACAAGTACGAAAAGGCATTTGGGATCGGGAAGGAAATCGAGGCATAGAGCTGATGGGCAAAACAGTCGGTATTATTGGTTACGGCCATATGGGGCAGGCCTTTGCCCGTCGGTTGGTTGGATTCGGGGTTACCGTGCTGGCCTACGACAAATATCGCCAAAACTACGGAGATGCATTCTCCCAAGAAGCCACTATGAAAAGTCTCTTTCAGCAGACCGATATTCTTAGTTTACATGTACCGTTAACCGACGAAACTCTATTTTTGATCGATGAGTCGTACCTTAACCAATTCTCGAAAAACATTTTCATCATTAATACTGCCCGAGGCAAAGTAGTAAAGTTAACAAGCTTAGTTTCGGCTCTAACCAGTGGAAAGGTTCGGGGAGCTGCCCTAGATGTGCTGGAAAATGAGAAATTAGCCCAGTTATCAGCGGAACAAGAATCTACCCTAAATCAACTTCGGCAGTCGGAAAGAGTACTGTTTACCCCTCATGTGGCAGGTTGGACATTCGAATCTTACGAAAAAATTAACCAAACTCTAGTGCGAAAGATAAATGCGTTAGATTTGGCTTAGTTCATACACTCGTCATATTTCTACCCACAAACATACCTTTTTCGTGTATTGATTGTGCTATTTTTGGGTTCTGTTTATTTTTTAAAGCCATTTCCCTATACATATGCGTACTGAACGCTGGCAGCAGGTAGTTGAGCGAATTAAAACCATTCCCGAGCATCCGGTACTTACCTCGTTTCTGGTACTTTTTGGGTTGGCTATTGTTGTGTTTGGACTTAGCTACTCTTATTATGTAGAAGACTACTACAATTTTGTTGGGCAAGTATTGGCCGAGGCACACGGTATGCTGTTTGACATTGCGGTAATAGGTATTTTGATTTACTGGCTCAATGAGAGTGGACAGAAGCGAATGCGAATTAGAACGTACTTAGATGAAATTGAAGACTTTCGCTTGTGGGAGTCAGAAGAAGCAGCTTTCCGTACAGCAGGTAATATTAAGCGACTCAATCGTTACCAGAGATATAAGTTGGATTTGGTAAATTGCTATTTGGCTCGCACCAACCTAAGCCACATATTGCTCAAGGAATCGAATCTCAACTCAGCCAATATTACCCACTCCAATCTTATTCAGTGCAATCTGCAAAATGCTCGCATGAACCAAACTAATTTTCAGGGCTCTAATCTTAATCAGGCCAATCTATCGCGATCGTACGCAAGTGGCACTATTTTTTCAAACACCTTTCTAATCAAAGCTAATTTTGAAGGTTCTTTTCTGATTAAAGCTAATTTTGAAAATGCTTTACTCACCGAAGCTAACTTGCGAGGCAGCGTATTAATGGGAGCTAACTTCAAAAATGCTAATCTATTGAAAGCCGACTTAAGGGGTGCTGAAGGATTAACGGTAGAGCAGCTTCTGGAAGCTAAAACGTTACAAAATGCTTTATTGGATGAACATCTTCTCCAACAAGTAATTAAACGATCTCCTCAACTAATGGCTACGTAACCCTCTCTGGCAGTAGTCATGTTCTATTTATTGAAAGGCTGGATACCTGAAGATATTTTTATATTTTCAGCTCATTATTATTACCGCTTAACCATCTTGCCTTATGAACCTTCGCCTACTGGTATTTCTCTTAATGATTTTCTTCACTGCCTGTCAGAATACTAAAGAACTAGATATTGTTATTCGCAATGGCTTAGTATACAATGGGTCAAGCTCCGCTCCAACGCTAACAGATATTGGTATTCGGGGTGAGCGGATTGTGGCGGTTGGTAATTTGGCCGAAAAAAAAGCAAAAAGAGAGATTGATGCTACCAATCTAGCCGTAGCCCCCGGCTTCATCGATATGCACACGCACTTAGAACCGTTGCTACGGTTACCAGACGCCGAGAGCCATGTACGGCAAGGAGTTACCACTGCCCTGGGTGGGCCCGACGGAAGCAGTCCCTGGCCATTGGGAGCGTATATAGATTCGGTTGAGCAAGAAGGCATTGGAATGAACGTAGCCTACCTAATTGGCCATAACACCATTCGGCGAAATATTATGAAGCTGGATAACCGCGCTCCTACCGAAGCCGAACTACAGCAGATGCAAGAGCAAGTAGCAACAGGCATGAAAGATGGTGCATTTGGCATCTCTACCGGACTAAAATATGTTCCGGGGGCTTTTTCTGATGTAGATGAAGTAGTTGCCCTATCAAAAATAGCCAGCCAATACGGAGGTATCTATACTTCACACCTTCGGGAGGAAGGACTAGGTTTGATTGATGCGGTGGCTGAAGCCATTCAAATTTCTGAGCGAGCCGATATTCCGGTGGTGCTTACCCACCACAAAGCTATTGGAAAACCCATGTGGGGTGCCAGCACCCAAACATTGGCAATGGTAGATTCCGCTCGTTCGTTAGAGCTTGATATTATGATGGATCAGTATCCTTATACCGCTAGCCAAACTGGAATTTCAGTACTCATTCCCAGTTGGGCCCGTTCGGGTGGTCAGGAAGCTTACTTGAAGCGATTAGAAGACCCAACATTGCGCGATAGTATTAAGCAGGGTATTGTGTACAATATATTGAACGATCGAGGTGGTAAGGATTTGCGTCGCGTACAGTTTGCCCGCGTTGAGTGGCAACCCAAGCTAGAAGGTAAAACTTTACACGATTGGGTTGTATCGCGAGACTTAGAACCCTCCGTAGAAAATGGAGCTGAACTGGTTATGGAAGCGCAAGCCAACGGTGGCTGTAACGCCATTTACCACGCCATTGATCAGCAAGATGTAGACCGAATTATGCAGCATCCCCAAACCATGATAGGTTCCGATGGGCGGTTAGCTGAATACAAAGTAGGGCATCCGCACCCCCGCTGGTACGGAACGTTTCCCCGAGTGTTGGGCCACTATGTGCGCGAACGGAATATTCTCAGTCTAGAAGAAGCCATTCACAAAATGACCTTAATGCCTGCCAACCGACTTGGTTTAAAAGAGCGAGGTAGAATTGAAGAGGGTGTTTTTGCCGACTTAACTATTTTCGATCCAGAGACCATTATTGATAAAGCAACTTTTGAGAAACCGCACCAATATTCCCAAGGAATTTATTTCGTAATCGTCAACGGAAAGGTAGCGGTTGACAATGGGCAATTCACCAAAAGTAGAGGAGGAAAAGTACTAAAAGGCTCCGCTTTCCAGTCAAATTAGCCAATCTAGCTTCCTAAGAAAACTTGAGATTATTTCATCATAGCTCGTAGAAACTGCTTGTAAGTTTTCGCTTGTAAACAGCAAAAAATGAGTATTACTACCCTATTTTAACGTTTTATAACTATTTAAATATATTTTTTAACTTAAATATTAGCATTTTAGACAAATATTTACTTATTTAGAATAAATATTACTAATGTAAGTTTTCACACCATGAATAATAAATCAATCTTCGGATCTATATTTCGTTTTACTATGCTGCTACTAATGTGGGCTATTGTCTGTATTACCGCACTTCCTGAACGGTCTAATATTTTGAATGCTAAAATGCAAGAAGATGTTTCTATTGAGCAAGTGCTCGACCAATTGCCCCTGAAGTAACCTACTTTATAACGTTGATTCTAACTGCTTGAGTCGCTCTATACTTTGTACCATCGCCCGAACAGTATGGTAGTTCACCTTCCAAGAGTGGCTCATATGAGTCCAAACGGGTTTGCCTTCGCGAGTTAGTAAAGGCCACCACTCACCTACCGAATGGTGAATCATTTTTTTGAATACAAAGCGATGGATATTTTCATAGGTTGGCCAATATTTTTCCGCACCGAACGTAAGTGAGGCTTCTAGCATACCAATTAGTAGTTCGGCCTGTTGCCAGAATTCTTTTTCCTGATCGTACACCTGGCCATCTGGGCTACCTTCTACGTACACTCCGCCGTAGGTTTCATCAATACCGTATTTCACCGCATGATCGTAGGAAGCTCGTAGTACGTCGGCATACTGATCTACCGATTTTCCCATTGTTTTGAGCGCGTGGGTCAGCAGCCAGGCGAACTCTACGTTATGGCCATAACTGGTATTATCTTCAGCTTGGGCTTTGGCTCCGCTATCGGTAAAACGATCCCAGCCCCAAACAATATCAAATTTAATTTGAGGGGCCACCTGCCAATCAGGAAAAAACTGGGGAATACCGGTTCGATACTTCGGATGCAAAATACGATTGAGCAGTAGTGCTATAATTTCTTCCAGCTTTCGGTAATGAATAGATTGCTGACTGCATTCGTACAATGTGGTAAATGCCTCCATGAGGTGCATGTGAACATCCAGCGTTTTACGGTCGCCCCCCGCTGCCCCGAGACCTTCCAACGACCAATCTCGTGCAAACATCTCAAAGTAGCCACCGTAGTGCGTATCTACGGCGTATTTTTGCAGTAAGTCAAAGCACTTAATGGCGTACTCTAATCCGCGTGCATCTCCCGAAGCCAAGGTGTACTCACTTAAACTGTAGATAGCAAAGCTATGCCCATAGATGATCTTCTCGTCAATCGTAACATTCCCAGCTCGGTCTAACAGCCAATAAAAACCACCATGCTCCTGATCCCACAT